>JANXXA010000282.1 GCA_025350885.1 Phenylobacterium sp. | reverse complement strand
CCTGTTCCGCCACTTCCGCCACGAGGTCGAAGACCGCATTACCCGCTATCGCGCCGGCAAGCCCCACGTTCAGGGCGCCACCCTGCAGGCGGCGGAGTAGGGCGATGGATCTTGGCATTATCAGATGCTCCCCCAGCGCGCGGAGCGCGCGGCAGGGGGAGCTGTCAGCGAAGCTGACTGAGGGGGTTAAAGCCCGCGGCATTTTGCGCCCTGCCTGGAACCCCCTCCGTCTCGGCGCTTGCGCGCCGAGCCACCTCCCCCTGCCGCGCTTCGCGCTGGGGGAGAATCGCGTCCGTGTGCAAGGGGTGCATTCCTGATGCCCATCTGCAAGGTCGACGGCGTCGAGGTCGAGTTCCAGCCCGGCATGAGCGTGCTGCAGGTGGCCGAGCTGGCGGGGAAGGAGATCCCGCGCTTCTGCTACCACGAGCGGCTGTCCATCGCCGGCAACTGCCGCATGTGTTTGGTCGAGGTGAAACCCGGCCCGCCGAAGCCGCAGGCGTCCTGCGCGCTGCCGGCTGCCGAGAACATGGAGATCTTCACCGACACGCCGATGGTGAAAAAGGCCCGCCACGGGGTGATGGAATTCCTGCTGATCAACCACCCGCTGGACTGCCCGATCTGCGATCAGGGCGGGGAGTGCGATCTGCAGGACCAGGCCATGGGCTATGGCCGTGACGACAGCCGCTATGCCGACAACAAGCGCGCCGTCGAAGAAAAATTCATGGGACCGCTGATCAAGACGGTGATGACGCGGTGCATCCAGTGCACCCGCTGCGTCCGGTTCATCACCGAGGTGGCCGGCGTGCCGGAAATCGGTCTGATAAGTCGCGGCGAAGATGTTGAAATCACGACCTATCTCGACAAGGCGGTGATGTCGGAACTGTCGGCCAATATCATCGACCTCTGCCCGGTGGGCGCGCTGACCTCCAAGCCTTATGCGTTCAACGCCCGGCCCTGGGAGCTGAAGAAGACCGAGAGCGTCGATGTCATGGATGCTCTGGGCTCGGCGATCCGCGTGGACGCCCGAGGGTCCGCGGTGCTGCGCGTGCTGCCGCGCGTCAACGAGGACATCAACGAGGAGTGGATCTCCGACAAGACCCGCTACGCCGTCGACGGCCTGGCGCGGCAACGGCTCGACCGGCCCTATATCCGCGAGGGCGGCAAGCTGCGCGTAGCGACCTGGAGCGAGGCGCTGGACCTCGTGGCGGGCAGGCTCAAGGCGACCGCGCCCGACCGCATCGGCGTGATCGCCGGAACCTTGCAGGATGCGGAGTCGATGAAGGCCGCGCTGGACCTGTTCCGGTCCCTGGGCGTGCAATCGACCGACTGCCGCGAGGATGGCATGGCGCTGGGCGAGGGGCCCCGGGAAAGCTGGCTGTTCAATTCCACCATCGCCGGCATCGAGGACGCTGACGTCGTCCTGCTGGTGGGGACCAACCCGCGCCTTGAGGCGCCGGTGCTGAACGCGCGCCTGCGCCGGCGCTGGCTGGCGGGCGCCTTGCGGATCGGCGTGATCGGCCAACAGGCGGACCTGACCTACAGCTATGATTATCTGGGCGCGGGCCCCGCCACCCTGAGCGGCCTCGTTAAGGCCAAGGGCGACTTCGTCACCGCGCTGAAAGCCGCCAAGGCGCCGGCGATCATACTGGCCGCGGGCGCGCTCAGCCGGGCCGATGGCGCCGCGGTGCTCAGCGCCGCCGCTGGCGTGGCCAACACCTTCGGCATGACCTGGAACGTGCTGCACTCGGCCGCCGCCCGGGTCGGCGGCCTGGATCTGGGATTTGTCCCCGGCGAGGGCGGCCGGACAGCGGACGAACTGGCCGCGCCGGGCGGGGCCGACCTGCTGTTCCTGCTGGGCGCCGACGAGATCGATGCCTCGGCATCCGGCGCCTTCACCGTCTATCTGGGCACTCACGGCGACCGGGGCGCGCACAAGGCCGACGTGATCCTGCCGGGCGCCGCCTACACCGAGAAGAACGGTCTCTACGTCAACACCGAGGGCCGGGTGCAGCAGGGCGTCCGCGCTGTGTTCCCCAAGGGCGAGGCCAAGGAGGACTGGGCGATCCTGCGCGCGCTCTCTGAACGCCTGGGGGCCAAACTGCCCTACGACAGCCTGGACGCGCTTCGGGCCAGGCTGTTTGCCGACCACCCGACGTTCGGCCGCATCGACTATGTCGCCAGTCCCGGCTCGGTCTCCCTCGACCTGGGTGCGTTGGGCCGCAAGGGCGCGCTCTCCGAGGTTCCGTTCGCCAGCGCGGTCACGGCCTTCCACCTGACCAACCCCATCGCGCGCGCCAGCGTGACCATGGCCGAATGCGCCGCCCTGGCTTCAGGCGCCGCCAGAATAGCGGCGGAATAGGCGGATGTTGCTGCGAATTCCCCCTCCGCTCATCCTCGCGAAAGCGGGGACCCAGGCTTTTTGTGTTGCGGCGCTCAGCTCCGCGACGGCGTTTGGATTGCAGACTCGGAAACACAAATACGCCTGGGTCCCCGCTTGCGCGGGGATGAGCGGTGTTGGTTTGGGCGCATGACCGCATTCTGGACCACCCCCGCCGGCTGGAGCCTGCTGACCGTCGGCCAGATTCTGCTGGTCCTGCTGGTCCTGCTGCTGACCCTGGCGATCTTCCTGATCTATGGCGACCGCAAGATCTTTGCCGCCGTTCAGATGCGACGCGGCCCCAACGTGGTCGGCCCCTTCGGCCTGCTGCAGTCCTTCGCCGACCTCGGCAAGTTCCTGATCAAGGAACTGGTGATCCCCGCCGGCGCCGACAAGGTGGTCTTCCTGCTGGCCCCGTTGATCAGCGTCACCCTGGCGTTGGGCTCCTGGGCGGCCATGCCGCTGGCCCCCGGCTGGGTGGTCTCCAACATCAGTGTGGGCGTCCTCTACCTGTTCGCGGTGTCCTCGCTGGGGGTCTACGGGATCATCATGGGCGGCTGGGCGTCCAATTCGAAATATCCGTTCCTGGGCGCTTTGCGCTCGGCGGCTCAGATGGTCTCCTACGAGGTCTCCATCGGCTTCGTGATCATCACCGTCATCCTGCTGTCGGGCAGCATGAACCTGACCCGCATCGTCGAGTTGCAGGCCGGCGGCTTCTGGCATTGGAACATCCTGGGCGGCGCGGGGCTGGCCAACCTGCCGCTGGCGCTGGTGATGATCCCCATGGGGGTGATCTTCTTCATCTCGGGCTTGGCCGAGACCAACCGTCCGCCCTTCGACCTGCCCGAGGCCGAGAGCGAGCTCGTGGCCGGCTACGCCATCGAATATGGCTCGACGCCCTACCTGTTGTTCTACTTGTCGGAGATGTCGAACATCCTTTTGATGAGCGGCCTGATGGCGGTGCTGTTCCTCGGCGGCTGGCAGGCCCCGTTCCCGACGCCGTTCACGGCGCACTGGGCGCCGACCGCGGTCAGCCTGTTCGGCTTCATGTGGCTTTATCTGAAGTCGCTTCTGGTCTTCTTCATGAACTCGATGGTGCGCGCGGTGGTGCCGCGTTACCGCTACGACCAGCTGATGCGGCTGGGCTGGAAGGTGTTCCTGCCGACCAGTCTGGTGGCGGTCGCCCTGGTGGCCGGCTGGCGGGTCTACGCGCCGGTGATCGGATGAGGTTGGCGGTGGCCCTGCTGATGGTCCTGGGCCTCACCGCCTGCGCCTCGGCGACGACCAATATCTCCGGGACGGCTGACTACGACACGATGCGCCGGGCGCGCGACGCGTGCGTGGCCAAGGGGGGTGTGCTGACCCTCAAGGACGGGGGTAACTCCCAGTGGATCCAAGACTTTACGTGCAAGAGGGCCTGAGATGTTTCAGCGCATAGGACAGGCGATCAAGGGCGCGGCGCTGATGGATTTCGCCGGCGCGCTGGGCCTTGGCCTGAAGTATATGGTCCGGCCCAAGGCCACCGTGCTCTATCCCCACGAGCGCAATCCGCAGAGCCCGCGATTCCGCGGCGAACATGCGCTGCGCCGCTATCCCAACGGCGAGGAACGCTGCATCGCCTGCAAGCTCTGCGAGGCGATCTGCCCGGCCCAGGCCATCACCATCGAGGCCGAGCCGCGCGAAGACGGCAGCCGGCGCACCACCCGCTATGACATCGACATGGTCAAATGCATCTACTGCGGCCTCTGCCAGGAGGCCTGCCCGGTGGACGCGATTGTCGAAGGCCCGAACATCGAGTTCGCCGTCGAGACCCGTGAGGAGCTCTACTACGACAAGGCTCGGCTGCTGGACAACGGAGACCGCTGGGAGCGGGAAATCGCGAAGAATCTGGAACTGGATGCGCCCTATCGCTAAGACCCGCGCGGGGCTTGCGATGCGCGATTCCAGGACTTTTGAGGGGAGCTAGAACCGTCCGATGGCCCTGCAGGCGATCGCATTCTACCTGATGGCGGCGGTGACGCTGGGCTCGGGCCTGGCCGTCGTCTCGGCCCGCAATCCCGTGCACTCGGTGTTGTTCCTGATCGCCGCCTTCTTCTCCGCCGCCGGTCTGTTCGTGCTGCTGGGCGCGGAGTTTTTGGCGATGCTGCTGGTGGTGGTCTACGTCGGCGCCGTCGCGGTGCTGTTCCTGTTCGTGGTGATGATGCTCGACGTCGACTTCGCCCAGTTGCGGCAGGGCTTCGCCCGCTACATGCCACTGGGCGGCCTGATCGCCGGCGGTCTGGCCATCGAGATGGTGGTGGTCTCGACGACCGTGGCGACGCGTGGCGCGGCCAGGCTCAACGAGACGCCGATGGCGCGGGGCGCCGGGGCCGCGGACGCCATGAGCAACGCCGAGGCGATCGGACGCGTACTCTACACGAACTATGTCTACTTCTTCCAGGCGGCCGGCATGGTGCTGCTTGTGGCCATGATCGGGGCGATCGTGCTGACCCTGCGCCACAAGCCGGGCGTCAAGCGCCAGGTGATCATGGACCAGGTGCTGCGAAATCCCGCGACCGGCATGCGGATGGTTTCGCCCAAGCCCGGCGAAGGGGTCGAGCCATGACCATCGGCCTGGCGCACTATCTGGCGGTCGCCGCGATCCTGTTCACCATCGGGGTGTTCGGTATTTTCGTGAACCGCAAGAACATCATCGTCATCCTGATGTCGGTGGAGCTGATCCTGCTGGCGGTGAACATCAATCTGGTGGCGTTCTCGTCTTACCTGGGCAACGTCACCGGGCAGATCTTCGCCATGTTCGTCCTGACCGTGGCCGCCGCCGAAGCCGCCGTCGGCCTGGCGATCCTGGTCACTTTCTTCCGCAACCGCGGCGACATCGCCGTGGACGACGTTTCGATGATGAAGGGCTAGGCATGGACCCCAGGCTCCTCGTCACGATCGTCCTGTTCGGCCCCTTGCTGGGGGCGACCGTGGCCGGGCTGTTCGGCAAACGTATCGGCGATGTCGCCTCGATGGCGATCACCACCGGCTTCCTGCTGCTGTCAGCAGTGCTTTCGTGGGTGCTGTTCAGCCAGTGGACCTGGGGCGGGCTGCAGCCCTTCACGCTGACCTATGCGCCGTTCATTCATGTGGGGAACTTCGTCTCCGACTGGTCCTTCCGGCTGGACGGCATGTCGGCGGTGATGCTCGTGGTGGTGACCACGGTGTCCAGCCTCGTCCACGTCTACAGCTGGGGCTACATGGCCGAGGATGGCGCCAAGCCCAGGTTCTTCGCCTATCTGTCGCTGTTCACCTTCGCCATGCTGGCGCTGATCAGCGCGGCGGATTTCATGCAGCTGTTCTTCGGCTGGGAAGGCGTCGGCCTGGCCAGCTACCTGCTGATCGGCTTCTGGCACCACAAGCCCACCGCCAACGCCGCGGCGATCAAGGCCTTCGTGGTCAATCGGGTCGGCGACTTCGGCTTTGCGCTCGGGATCATGACCGTCTTCTGGTCGCTGGGCTCGATCCAGTTCGCCCAGATTTTCCCGCAGGTCGCGGCGCACGCGGGCGACGCCTGGAGCTTCGCCGGTTACAGCTTCCGGCTGATGGATCTGGCCTGCACGCTGTTGTTTGTCGGCGCCATGGGCAAGTCGGCGCAGTTCTTCCTGCACACCTGGCTGCCGGACGCGATGGAAGGCCCGACCCCGGTCTCGGCCCTGATCCACGCGGCGACCATGGTGACGGCCGGCGTCTACATGGTCTGCCTGTTGTCGCCGATGTACGAGTACGCGCCCTTCGCCAAGCATGTGGTCCTGGTGATCGGCGCGATCACCGCGCTGTTCGCCGCCACCGTCGGCCTGGTGCAGAACGACATCAAGCGGGTGATCGCCTACTCGACCTGCTCACAGCTCGGCTACATGTTCATGGCCGCCGGCGTCGGCGCCTATCAGGCCTCGATGTTTCACCTGTTCACCCACGCCTTCTTCAAGGCGCTGCTGTTCCTGGGCGCGGGCTCGGTGATCCACGCCATGGTCCACGAGCAGGACATGCGCCGCTATGGCGGGCTGGCGAAGTATCTGCCGGTGACCTTCGCGGTGATGACCATCGGCACCATCGCCATCACCGGCCTGGGCATCCCGGGCGTCGAGCTCGGGTTCGCCGGCTTCTATTCCAAGGACTCGATCATCCACGCCGCCTGGATGTCCGGCCAGGCCGGCGACCCCATGGGCTATTTCGGCTTCGTCATGGGCGTGTTCGTGGCGGGCCTGACCGCCTTCTATTCCTGGCGTCTGGCGTTCTTCACCTTCAACGGCCACGCCCGCTGGACTTCGCAAGACCTCGAGCACCACTGGCACAATCGCGACCACGCTGACGAGGGTGCGCATGACGCCCACGCCGAACCTGATCATGGCGGCCATCAACATGAGCCACACGAGAGCCCGTGGAGCATGCGCCTGCCGCTGATCGCGCTGTCTATCGGGGCGATCGGCGCGGGCTTTTTCTTCCATGAGAAATTCATCGGCGCCGGGCAGATCGAATTCTGGAAGGGCGCAATCTTCACTGCGGCCAACAACCATGTGCTGGCCGAGCACGAGGCGCCCTGGTGGATCGCCCAGGCGCCGCTGATCGTCTCGGTGCTGGGCCTCCTGTTCGCGGCCTACGTCTATATCGCCCGCGAGGGTCTGGGCGCGCGGCTCGCCGCCAACCGCGGGCCGCTCTACCTGTTCTTCTACAATAAGTGGTTCTTCGATGAGCTCTATCAGGCGACCTTCGTCCGCGGCGCCAAGCTGCTCGGCGACCTGTTCTGGAAGGGCGGCGACCAGGCGATCATCGACGGCCTGGGTCCCGATGGCGTCTCGGCGGTCAGCTACGCGGTGGGCAAGGGCGCGGGGCGGCTGCAGACCGGCTATGTCTATCACTACGCCTTCGTGATGCTGCTGGGCGTCGCCGGCCTGTTGTCCTACGCCCTTTGGGCCTGGGCCGCTTAGGGAGGCCGCGGACATGCCCATCCTCTCCCTGATCACCTTCGCGCCGCTGCTGGGCGTCGCCGGCATCCTGGCCCTGCGGTTCCTTGGCAAGGCGGACGACCCGAAGACCGTCGAGGCGTCCAAGTGGATTGCGCTGGTCACCACGCTGGCGACCCTGGCGCTGTCGGTCCTGCTGGTGATTCAGTTCGACCCCGCCGACAACGGCTTCCAGTTCGTCGAGGAGACGCCCTGGTTCGCGGGTCTCAGCTACCGCATGGGGGTCGACGGGATTTCCGTCCTGTTCGTGCTGCTGACCGCGTTCCTGATGCCGATCTGCATCGCCGCGTCCTGGAAATCGATCACCACCCGGGTGCTCGAATACATGATCGCTTTCCTGGTGCTGGAATGCCTGGTGATCGGCGTCTTCTGCGCGCTCGATCTGATCCTGTTCTACATCTATTTCGAGTTCGGCCTGGTGCCGATGTTCCTGATCATCGGCATCTGGGGCGGCCAGCAGCGGGTCTACGCGGCCTTCAAGTTCTTCCTCTACACCCTGCTGGGCTCGGTGCTGATGCTGGCCGCCATCCTGGCGATGATCGGCATATCCGGCACCAGTTCGATCCCCGAGCTGATGGTCTACAGGTTCGCGCCGGCAGTGCAGACCTGGCTGTTCCTGGCCTTCTTCGCCTCCTTCGCGGTGAAGATGCCCATGTGGCCGGTGCACACCTGGCTGCCCGACGCCCACGTCGAGGCCCCCACGGCGGGCTCGGTGATCCTGGCCGGCATCCTGTTGAAGATGGGTGGCTATGGCTTTCTGCGCTTCTCCCTGCCGATGTTCCCGGCGGCGTCGCACTATTTCACCCCGCTGATCTTCGCGCTCAGCGTGATCGCGGTGGTCTACACCTCCCTGGTCGCCTTCCGGCAGACCGACATCAAGAAGCTGATCGCCTATTCCTCCGTGGCCCACATGGGGTTCGTGACCATGGGCATCTTCTCCGGCAACGCCACGGGCGAACAGGGCGCTCTGTTCCAGATGCTCAGCCACGGGGTGATCTCCGGCGCGCTCTTCCTCTGCGTTGGCGTGGTCTACGACCGCATGCATACGCGGCTGATCTCGGCCTATGGCGGGCTTGTCAATCGGATGCCCATTTACGCCGGTTTTTTCATGGTGTTCACGCTGGCCAATGTCGGGCTGCCGGGGACCAGCGGTTTCGTCGGCGAGTTCCTCACCTTGCTCGCGGCATTCCGGTTCAACACCTGGCTCGCGAT
>JANXXA010000448.1 GCA_025350885.1 Phenylobacterium sp. | reverse complement strand
CCGGTCCGCTGGTCGGTGTTGGTGGTTTCCAGAGCCGACTGGATCGCCGGCAGGTGGCCTTCGAATTCCACGTCGACGACGGCGCCGATGATCTGCACCAGGCGGCCGGTGGCGACGGCCTTGGTGGCCGACGCCGCGGGCGTCTTGGCGCCAGCTTTGGCCGGGGGCTTGGCAGCCGTCTTCGCGGCGGGTTTCTTGGCGGCGGTGGTGTTGGCCATGGGTCGGTTTCTTTCGGTCTAGAGCGCTTCGGCGCCGGAGATGATCTCGATCAGCTCCTTGGTGATCTGCGCCTGGCGTGAACGGTTATACTTCAGGGTGAGCGCCGAGATCATGTCGCCGGCGTTGCGGGTGGCGTTGTCCATGGCGGTCATCTGGGCCGCGTAGAACCCGGCCTGGTTCTCCAGCATGGCGGAGAAGATCTGGGTGGTGATGTTGCGCGGCAGGAGTTCTTCGAGGATCGTCTCCTCATCGGGCTCATATTCATAGACCGCGCCCTTGAGGTCGATGCCCGGGGCGCTTTCCGGGCCGCCGGTGCGGATTTCGGTCGGGATCAGCTGCACGCCCGTCGGAGTCTGGGTGACCACCGACTTGAACTTCGAGAAATAGAGCGTGACCACGTCCACCTGGCCCGCGTCGAACAGGTCTCGGATCTTGACCGAAGCCTCCTCGGCGACCGTCAGGGACGGATTGCCGCCGGCCTCGATGGCGCCCACCGAACGATCCAGCCGGCGCAGCTGGTCGCGCGCCTTGCGCCCGACCGTCAGCACCCGGACATCCTTGCCCTGGGCCAGCAGGCTGTTGATGCGCTCGCGCGCGGCGCGGACGATGGAGGAGTTGAAACCTCCCGCCAGGCCGCGGTCGGAGGTCGCCACCACGACCAGGTGGCGCTGGTCGGCGCCCGTGCCGACCAGCAGCTTAGGCGCGCCTTCGCCGGAGACACCGGCGGCGAGGTTGGCGATCACCGCAGCCATCCGCTCGGCATAGGGCCGCGCGTTCTGCGCCGCATCCTGCGACCGGCGCAGCTTGGCCGCCGCGACCATCTGCAGGGCTTTCGTGATCTTCTGCGTGGCTTTCACGCTGCCGATCCGATTGCGCATCTCTTTGAGGCTGGCCATCGCCTAGGTCCTGATCCCCGCGACCGGCTTCAGGCGAAGGTCGAGGCGAAGGCGGCGAGCACCGACTTCAGGTCGTCTTCGATGGTCTTCAGATCCTTCTCGATGCGGATCCTGTCGAGCATCGCCTGGTGCTTGCCGTGCAGATGGGCCAGCAGTTCGGTCTCGAACCGGCGCACCTGGTTGACCGCGACGCCGTCGAGGTAGCCCCGGGTGCCGGCGTAGATCACGCAGACCTGCTCCTCGACCGACTGCGGCGCGTACTGAGGCTGTTTCAAGAGCTCGGTCAGCCGCTCGCCGCGGGCAAGTTGTCTTTGCGTCGTGACGTCGAGGTCGGAGCCGAACTTGGCGAAGGCGGCCATTTCCCGATACTGCGCCAGCTCGCCCTTGATCGGCCCGGCGGCGGTCTTCATGGCCTTGATCTGGGCCGAGGACCCGACGCGGCTGACCGAGATGCCGACGTTGACGGCCGGGCGGATGCCCTGGAAGAACAGATCGGTCTCCAGGAAGATCTGGCCGTCGGTGATCGAGATCACATTGGTCGGGATATAGGCCGAGACGTCGTTGGCCTGGGTCTCGATCAGCGGGAGCGCGGTCAGCGAGCCGGAGCCGTTGTCCTCGTTCAGCTTGGCGGCGCGCTCCAGCAGGCGGCTGTGCAGATAGAAGACGTCGCCCGGATAGGCCTCGCGGCCCGGCGGGCGGCGCAGCAGCAGCGACATCTGGCGGTAGGCGACAGCCTGCTTGCTGAGGTCGTCATAGATGATCACCGCGTGCATGCCGTTGTCGCGGAACCACTCTCCCATGGCGCAGCCGGAGAATGGCGCCAGGAACTGCAGCGGGGCCGGCTCCGAGGCCGTGGCGCAGACCACGATGGTGTAGTCGAGCGCGCCGCGCTCCTCGAGCGTCTTGACGATCTGGGCGACGGTGGAGCGCTTCTGGCCGATGGCGACGTAGATGCAATAGAGCTTGGCGCTCTCATCCGTGCCCGCGTTGATCGCTTTCTGGTTCAGGATGGTGTCGATCGCCACGGCGGTCTTGCCGGTCTGCCGGTCGCCGATGATCAGCTCGCGCTGGCCGCGGCCGACGGGGATCAGGGTGTCGATGGCCTTCAGGCCCGTCTGCACGGGTTCATGCACGGACTTGCGCGGAATGATGCCGGGGGCCTTGACGTCCACGCGGCGGCGTTCGGCCACGTTGGTCAAGGGACCCTTGCCGTCGATCGGCTCGCCCAGCGGGTTGACCACCCGGCCCAGCAGACCCTTGCCCACCGGCACGTCGACGATTTCGCCGAGCCGGCGGACTTCGTCGCCTTCGGAGATCGCCTGGTCCTGGCCGAAGATCACGATGCCGACGTTGTCGCGCTCGAGGTTCAGCGCCATGCCCTTGACGCCGGCCTTGGTGAACTCGACCATTTCGCCGGCCTGGACGTTGTCGAGCCCGAAGACGCGAGCGATGCCGTCGCCCACCGACAGCACCTGGCCGACGTCGGAAACGTCAGCCTCTTCGCCGAAATTGGCGATCTGCGACTTGAGGATTGCCGAGATTTCGGCGGCGCGGATGTCCATGGATCTTACGCTCTCTTGAGGGCGAATTTGAGGGAGTCGAGCTTCGACTTGAGCGAGGCGTCGAACAGGCGGGAGCCGACCTGCACCTTGATGCCGCCGAGGATGGCGGGATCGACGCGGGTGGCGATTTCGGGATCCTTGCCGAGCGCCTGGCGAAGCGCTGCGGCGACGCCCTGGGCCTGCGCGGCGCTCAGCGGCACGGCGGTGGTCACCTGGGCGGAGACCGCGCCACGAGCCTTGGCCGACAACGCCTCATAGCCGGTGATCACTGAAGCCAGCGCCGCGACCCGGCCGTTGGCGGCCAGCAAGCCGAGGAACTTGGCTGTCGTGGTGTTGAACTTCGCCGCCACGGCGATGGCGGCCAGACCCTTGGCCTTGTCGGCGGCGGAGAACGCCGGCGAGCCCACCAGCACGCGCAGATCCTTGGACTCCGCCAGCGCCGTCTTCAGGGACTTCAGATCAGCCTCGACGGCTGCGACCTGATGTTGCTCGTTCGCCAGATCGAACAGGGCTTTGGCGTACCTGGAGCCCACATTCGATAGCTTGGAATCGTCGGCCAATTGCGTGTCCGTCCGGTGCGTCTAGAGAGCCGCAGGCGACGCTCGTCGCTGCAGCCTTAAAGGCTTGAAAGCGCTTGGAAAAAGCACTTCGGTCCGAAAGGTCTGCGTAACCCCTGTCCCAAAGCCGCGCGCCTGATAGCACGCGATCTGTGGCGCCGCAACATGGGCGACCGCCCGCGCCTCCGACGAAATGTCACGAGGTTCACGCCTTACGCAAAGGAAGGCGGATCGGGAAAAAAGCGGGCGCCGACCCGAAGCCGGCGCCCTTGAAGGTCAGAAGTTCGACAACAGAGTTGGTGGGAGAGGGATGTGTCGGGCCGCCTATTTGGCTACCGGGGCGACGCCCGCCCGGGCGACGACGACGCTGTTGCAGGCGCCCAGACGGATGTCGTCCATCGGCTTCGAGCCGGTGAACGAGGTCACCGTGCCGAACTTGGCGGCGATGATCTTGCAAGTGGCCGAGCCGAAGGTGGCGGACAACGGGGACTGGGCCGTGCAGGCGTCTGCCTCACAGACGAAGATCGCCTCGCCGGCGATGAGCTTGGTCTTGGCGGCGACCGGCTGGGCCAGTTTGGCGATGATCGGATCGGCGGCGAAGGCCGGAACGGCGGCGAGAGTGACGACAGCCGCGCAGGCGGCCGCAAGGGTAAGGAGCTTCATGATGAGCCCTCCAACGGTTCGGGGAGTGGGCGGCGCCCCTGCTCAAGGCGCCGGCCCGGTTCGCCGCGTGGGATCGCTTCGGGTATCCCCACCCTTGGCGCGCCACGAACTGAGCAACGCTAAGATAACACTGTTAAGATGAGCGGCAACCCGCTAATTTCGTCGAGCGGCTATGCGCTGACGTGGGGCTGTGCAGGCCGCCGCGACATACCAGGCCGCCGTGTCAGCCGCCGGCGGCCTTGATCGCCGCGTCCATCTCCTCAATCGTGTGATAGCCCGGCTCCATGGCCTTGCCGTTAATCACGAAGGTCGGGGTGGAATTGATGTGATCGTTGCGGCTGTGGCGTTCTACGCGGTCGTTCAGCGCCTGGATCGCCTTCTCGTCGTTGATGCACTTGTTGAAGCCGGCCTCGGTCATGCCCACCGACTTGGCGATGTCCAGCAGGGTCTCGCGCGGTGCAGCGAAGGCCTGCTCCTGGTTCTTGAAGACCGCCTCGTTGACCGCGAAATACTTGTCCTTGCCGGCGCAGCGGGCGACCAGGAAGCCGGAGGCCGCCACCGCCACCTCGGCCCCGCCGCCCACCAGCATCTCGCGGAACACGTAGTGCACCTTGCCGGGGTCGATGTACTTGGCCTTGAACGCCGGGAACACCTCGCGGTCGAACTTGGCGCACACCGGGCAGCCGACCGAGGCGTATTCCGCCACGGTGATCTTCGAACTCGCGTTGCCCATCGACATGTCGTCGGGGAGCGCGCCGCCCCCCGCCCCGCCGCCGGGGGAACAGGCCGACGCACCGAACATCGTCAGCGCCAGCAGCAGTGCAATCTTGATCCGCAACATCGTGGGCTCTCCAGGGAACGTCGGCCTGATCGCAAGGGCCGCATGGGCCATACCGCACGGGCCGATGTGACGGAAGCCCGGCATGCAGGCAAGTCGCGCGGGTGGCGGGCGGGGAACGCGGCGGCGTTCATATCTCGTCAACCTTGTGGCGCGCTTGTCTCCTGAGCTATGGGTCGCGCCGGGGTCGGGGCGGCTTTCGATCACGGGACGACCAGCAGGATGGCCAACGCGCAGTCGCCGGGCGCCGGACCGGGCGAGCCCCCCCGCCGGTCGCCGCTCAGAGCCCTGCTCTACTGGACGCTGGTGCTCAGCGTCTGGCTGCTGATCTTCGCGGCGGCCTTCTTCGCGGTGTTCTCCGTCGATCTGCCCGACACCTCCAAGCTCTATGAGGTCAAGCGCCAACCCTCGATCTCCTACCTCGACCGCTCGGGCGGCCTGGTGGCGGTGCGCGGCAGCCAGTATGCCCCGCCGGTCGATCTCGACAGACTGCCGGCCTATGTGCCGAAGGCCTTTGTGGCTATCGAGGACCGCTGGTTCTACTGGCACGTGGGCTTCAACCCGTGGGGCATCGCACGCAGCCAGGTCTATGACTGGACCCATCGCGGCGGCCCCTTGCGCGGCGGCTCGACGATCACCCAGCAGCTGGCTCGCAACCTCTTCCTGACGCCCAACCAGACCTATCGGCGCAAGGCCCAGGAGCTGATCCTGGCGGTCTGGCTGGAGGCCAAGTTCTCCAAGAAACAGATCCTCGAGCTCTACCTGAACCGCGTCTATTTCGGCGCCGGCGCCTATGGCATCGAGGCGGCCTCACAACGCTATTTCAACAAGCCCGCCGCCCAGCTGACGCTGGGTGAAAGCGCCTTGCTGGCGGGGATGATGAAGGGTCCCTCGCGTTATTCGCCGGTGGTCGCCACCGATCGCGCGGCGCGCCGGGCCACCATCGTGCTCGACGAAATGGTCCGCATCCACGCCATCACGGCCGACCAGCGCGACCTGGCCTTCGCGGTCAAGATCAGGGTCAATCCGGTGCTGGCCAACCAGCGGGCGCAGTATTTTACCGACTGGGTGGACGACCAGGTCCGCCATCTGGTCGGAGAACCCACGCAGGACCTGATCGTCGAGACCACGTTGGACCTGCCGCTGCAGGCCGTCGCCGAGCGGACGCTGCAGGCGGGCGTCGCGGTCGCGACCGGCCA
>JANXXA010000234.1 GCA_025350885.1 Phenylobacterium sp. | reverse complement strand
CCTCGGCCAGGGCGGCCTGGAAGCCGGCGACATCGAGGTCGGCTGAGATGTCCGCGGGCAGTGGCCGGCGCGGGCGAAGTAGCAGACCACCATTAGACGGAAGCTGAGCGGGGAGATGTCGTCGATCAGCCGCCAGCCGAGCATGTGCGTCTCCGAGGCGCCAGTGGCCGCGGCGTGGACGGCGGGTACGGCGCAAGGCGGGCGGGCGCGCAAAGGCGGCGCTTCCCTTCGCGGGCGGCGGCCTCTAAGACGACGTTTTGATGAACACCCCGCCCCCCGGCCTGAACGACGTCCTGCAGCGGACATTCTCGTTCCCCAAGCGGCATTTCCTGTCGGCGACCGATCTGAACGAGGTGGAGGTGGCGAGCCTGCTCGACCTCGCCGACGGGTTCGTGGCGCTGAACCGCCAGACCTCGAAGAAGCTCGACCTCCTGAAGGGTCGGACGCTGATGAACCTGTTCTTCGAGAACTCGACCCGGACCCAGAGCTCGTTCGAACTGGCCGGCAAGCGGCTGGGCGCCGACGTGGTCAATATGAGCCCGCGGGCCTCGGCGATGTCCAAGGGCGAGACCCTGATCGACACGGCGGTGACGCTGAACGCCATGCAGCCGGACCTGCTGGTCGTGCGCCATGCGTCTTCCGGGGCGGCCAGCCTGCTGTCGCAGAAGGTCAGCTGTTCGGTGGTCAACGCCGGCGACGGCCAGCACGAGCACCCGACCCAGGCGCTGCTCGACGCGCTTTCCATGCGGCGCGCGTTTGGGCGGATCGCCGGGCTGAAGGTGGCGATCTGCGGCGACGTGGCGCACAGCCGCGTGGCGCGGTCGAACATCGCGCTGTTGCAGATGCTGGGGGCCGAGGTGCGGCTGGTAGGCCCCCCGACCCTGATCCCTCCGCAGGCCGAACGCTGGAACGTGGCGATCCATCACGACATGCGCGAGGGCATCAAGGACTGCGATGTGGTGATGATGCTGCGCCTGCAGCTGGAGCGGATGGACGGGGTGATGGCGCCTTCCCAGCGGGAATATTTCCGCTTCTTCGGCCTCGACCGCGAGAAGCTGGCCTGCGCGGCGCCGCATGCGCGCGTGATGCACCCCGGCCCGATGAACCGCGGCGTGGAGATCGATTCCGATGTCGCCGATGACCTCTCCGTCAGCCTGATCCAGGACCAGGTGGAGATGGGGGTGGCCGCGCGGATGGCGGTGCTGACCTCGCTTGCCGCGCGGCTGGACAACAACTGATGAGCGCGCACCTCAAGACCGCCCGGCCCACCGCCTTCACCAACGTGCGCCTGGTCGATCCGGCCAGCGGTTATGATGGTCCCGGCGCGCTGATCGTCACCGAGGGCGTGATCGCCGACGTGATGTGGGGCGGCGAACTGGGCGCGCTGTCGCCCGACGTCGAGGTAATCGACGGCAATGGCGCCCTGCTGGCGCCCGGACTGGTGGACATCCGGGTCAAGACCGGCGAGCCCGGGACCGAGACCAAGGAGACGCTGAAGTCGGCGGCGCGCGCCGCGGCGGCGGGCGGGGTGACCTCCATCGTCCTGCAACCCGACACCGACCCGGCGATCGACGAGCCCTCGGTGGTGGATTTCATCCTGCGCCGCGCCCGCGACATCGAGCTGGTCAATGTCTATGTGGCCGGCGCGGCGACCAAAGGCGCACAGGGCCAGCGGATGGCCGAGATCGGGCTGATGGCCGAGGCCGGCTGCCTCTATGTCTCCGACGCCGACCGGCCGATCGTGGATTCCAAGGTGATGCGCCGGGTGCTGGCCTACGCCAAGGCGTTCGGAGTGCTGGTGGCGCACCGCCCGGCCGACCCCTGGCTGTCGGCGGGCGCCGCGGCCAGCGAGGGCGAGTTCGCCTCGCGCATGGGCCTGCCCGGTGTGCCGGCCATCGCCGAGAAGATCATGCTGGAGCGCGACCTGGCGCTGGTGGAGCTGACCGGGGCGCGGCTGCTGGTCGACCAGCTGACGACCGCCGACGCCCTTGAGAGTTTCCGGCGCGGGCGTGACAAAGGCCTGCCGGTCACCGCGACCACCTCGATCAATCACCTGTCGTTCAACGAGATCGACATCGGCGACTACCGCACCTTCTGCAAGGTCGATCCGCCGCTGCGCAGCGAGGACGACCGCCAGGCGGTGATCGAGGCGGTGGCCTCAGGGCTGATCCAGATCGTCGTCTCGGCCCATGCCCCCGCGCCGGCCGAGGACAAGCGCCTGCCCTATGACGAGGCCGCGCCGGGCGCCGTGGGGTTGCAGACCCTGCTGCCGGCCCTGCTGACCTTTCACCACGAGGGCCGCATCCCGCTGATCGACCTGATCCGCACCGTGACCTGCGCACCGGCCGACCTCCTGGGCTTGGCGTCCGGCCGGCTGGCCAAGGGGGCGCCGGCCGATCTGGTGCTCTGCGACCTCAACGCGCCGCTGATCATCGACGCCGACCAGCTGATCTCGAAGTCGAAGAACTCGCCGTTCGACGGGCGCAGGCTGCAGGGCAAGGTGCTGCGGACCGTGGTCGACGGACGGACGGTGTTCGGGGGCTGAGCGGGGCTGCTTGCTGGCGCAGCGGAGAGGGACTGCCCCCAGCTGCGCGGCGCCCGGACACGACTACGCCGCCGGTCCGTGGTGACCGGCGGCGCTTCGACAGCTTCAGCTTGTTGCGGTCAGGCCGTGGCGGCCGACGCGCGGCGGCGACGGATCGCCGCGCCGGCCAGGCCGACACCCATGATCATCAGCGCCCAGCTCGCCGGCTCGGGGACGCCGCCCGGACGGGTGGTGCCGAACGCGATGTCGTCGAGGGTGAAGTCGTTGCCGCCGGAGGCGGTGTTCTGGTTCACCAGGGCGATGCTGGCCGTGGTCGAAGCCCCTGAGTTCCAGGTCGAGTAGAACTGGGTCCACAGCCCCGTCGTGGAAGACGCCGTCAGCGAGCCGATCGAGGATCCGTTGATGCTGAAGTCGAGCATCGCCGGCGAGGTCGGATAGGACGAGGCCACCCAGACCGAGAAGAAATAGTTGGTGCTGGTCGAAAGCCCCGACAGGCTCTCAGCCCACACAGGCTTGTTCGGAGCTGTCGCGCCATTGACGATCATCATCTGGCCGGAGCCCGTCGTGTGATCGCCATAGGAGGCCCACAGGTTGTGGACGTTGTTGGGGTTGGTGTCGACCGTGTACCTGCCTTCGGGATACAGCGTAAACGGACCGGCCGGGGCCAGGTAGCCGTAGCCGCTGGTGAAGCCGGTGTTGCCGGCCGAGAAGTTGCCGTTGACGACGCCGGCGGCCTGCGCGCCCGACGCGATCAGGCCGGCCATAGCAGCCGCGCCGGCCGCCAGAAGAAGCTTCGATTTCATATGCCCACAATCCAGTTTTACGTCGAACCCACTAAACGCCGGTTCAATGAACAAGGCCCTTACCGCGACGCTTCGGCGGGCGAAACTACATTCCCCCAATGGGTGTATCCACGCCGTGCCGGGTTAGAGGCGGGGCATCTTGCGGCGGCGAATCCTGCGCTTAAGCCCTGCCCGTCCTGAAGGCGGTGCACGCATGGCCGAACACATTTCCCTCGCAGGGTGCCGCTCTGCAGCCTTCCCCTACGTCGCCGCTTCGGTCTTCAGGCTGTCGCGCAGTTCGCGGCGTAGGAACTTGCCGCTGGCGTTGCGCGGCAACGGGGTGTCCAGGATCCAGATGTAGCGCGGGATCTTGTGGCGGGCGGTCAGCGCCGCGCAATGTTCGCGCAGTTCGACCGCCGTGATCGCCTGCTCCGGCCGCATGACCACCGCAGCGCCGACCTCCTCACCCAGCCGGTCGTCGGCAACGCCGAAGACGCTGCATTCAGCGACCGCGTCGTGCTGGTGCAGCACCGCCTCAACCTCGGCGCAGTAGATGTTCTCGCCGCCGCGCAGGACCATGTCCTTCTTGCGATCGACCAGGAAGATGAACTGATCGTCGTCGACGTAGGCCACGTCGCCGGTGTGCAGCCAGCCGTCGGTGATCGATTCGGCGGTCGCATCGGGGCGATTGATGTAGCCCTTGATCACCGGCGCACCCTTGACCCACAGCTCGCCCGGCTGGCCCGCAGCCAGCGCCTCGCCGGCCTCGCCAACGATGCGGACGTCGAAGGTCGGCATGGCGCGGCCGCAGCTCGCCGGCTTGTCGACGAAGAAGTCGCCGGCCACCGCGGTGATGATGCCGCAGGTCTCGGTCATGCCGTAGCCGGTGTTGGGACGCGCGGTGGCGACCGTGGCGTCGATCTTGGCCACCAGGTCCGGCTGAAGTTGCGCCCCGCCGCCGCCGACGGACAGCAGGCTGGAGGTGTCGTACTTGTCGAAATCCGGATGGGTGACCAGTTCGCGGGCCATCACCGGCACGCCGCTGACCCCGCTGACCCGTTCGCGCTGGATCATCTCAAGCGCTTCGGTGGCGTCCCAGCGGTACATCAGCACCATCTTGCCGCCGGCCGCCGTGGTGGCATAGGCGGCGCAGTTGTTGGCGGTGACGTGGAACAAGGGCGTGGTGATCAGGGTCGATGGGATTGGCGCAGGCGCGTTCGGGTCCGGCGCGACGCCGGTGGCCTTGGCGGTGGCCAGCGCCTGGACCTGACCGGAGAAGATCATGTTGAACAGGTTGGAGATGCACCCCCGGTGGGTGAGCTGCGCGCCCTTGGGGAAGCCGGTGGTGCCGGAGGTATAGAAGATGCAGACGTCAGCGTCGGGATCGACCTCGACCTGCGGCAGGTTTCCGCCATGCGCCGCGACATGGGGCCACGCGACTGAGCCCTCAGGCGCGTTGTCGGCGCGGACGGCGACCAGCAGGGCGTCGCCCAGCATCCCCGGCTGCTCGGACAGGCGCGCGATCCGCTCGGCGTCGGCGAACAGCACCTTGGGCCGGGCGTCGTTCACGCCATAGGCCATCTCGGTGGCGGTCCACCAGGCGTTCATGCCGACCACCGCGACGCCGATGCAGGCGGCCGCCCAGTAGATCAGCATCCATTCCGGATAGTTGCGCATGGCGATGGCGATACGGTCGCCGGGCGCCACGCCGACGCTGAGCATCCAGTTGGCGATGCTGGCGACCTGCCGGTGGGCCTCGGCGTAGGTGATCCGCTCATCGCCGTAGACCAGGTAGTCGCGGTCGGCGAAGGCGGCGGTGGAGAGCCAGAGCGCCCGGACATTGGGCGGCGCATTGCGGAAGGACTTGAGGCGCGCGCCGCGCACCTCGATCTCGGCGATCTCGAAGGGCGCGCCGGGCGCCGTGAGATCCGCCCACGCCTGATTGAGTTCCGCGTAATGCATCCTGCCCTCTGCGCCCCTGTGCGTTTCGTCCCCGGCTCTTGCGGCCGCCTGATCCGCCACTTACGCGATGGACGGCCTGCAAAGGAAGGCTTCGTCCGCCGCGGGGGCGCGAAAATTCGCACCGCGCCGGCGCCAACCACCCGCCAGCCGCCCCACGCAACGCCGCTTTCGCCGCGCGGGACTAGGCGCTACGATTTCGACCCACGGGAGCGTCGATGTTCGAGAACCTGACCAACCTCCAGATCGTCGGCGCGCTGGCCGGCGGCTACCTGCTGGGCTCGATCCCGTTCGGGGTGATCGTCATGCGGGCGGCGGGCGCCGGCGATCCCAGGGCCATCGGCTCCGGCAATATCGGGGCAACGAACGTCCTGCGCAGCGGTCGGCGCGGCCTCGCGGCGCTGACTCTGATCGGCGATGGCGGCAAGGGCGCGCTGGCGGTTCTGATCGCGTGGATGGCCACGCGCGGCGCCGATGACCAGACGCAGGCGCTGCTGACCAGCCTAGCGGGCAGCGCCGCCTTCCTGGGCCACCTGTTCCCCGTGTGGCTGGGCTTCAAGGGCGGCAAAGGGGTGGCGACCTTCTTCGGAACCTTGATCGCCGTGGCCTGGCCAGTGGGGCTGCTGGCGGGCGCGACCTGGATCGCGGTGGCGGCCCTGTTCCGCTATTCGTCGCTGGCGGCGCTGGTGGCCGTGGCGCTCGGCCCCCTCTATTCAGCGCTGCTGTTTCACCGGCCCCTGCCTGTGACGATCCTAGCCGCCGGCATGGCGCTCCTGGTCTGCGTCCGACACGCGGCCAACATCCGCCGTATGCTGAAGGGCGAGGAGCCGCGCATCGGCGGGTCGAAAAGGGGTGACCTGGCGGCGAGCAACCTTGGCCACAACGGCGGACCGACGCTCGAGAGCCAGGCCGACTACTACGGCGACGACAAGAGCGGCGCCTCGAAACCATGAGCGAGCTCTCCGAGGCCGAGCGGCGCGACTGGCTGCGGCTGAGCCGGACCGAGAATGTCGGGCCGGTCACCTTCGACCAGCTGCTGCAGCGGTTCGGGACGGCGGGGAAGGCGCTGGCTGCCCTGCCGGACCTGGCCCGCCATGGCGGTCGCTTCGGCCTGAAGCTCGCCAGCGAGGCGGCCATCGACAAGGAACTGGCCGACGGCGCGGCGCTGGGCGCGCAGCTGATCGCCACCTGCGAGCCGGAGTTCCCGCAGGCGCTGGCGGCGCTGGATCCCCCGCCACCGCTGATCTGGGCGCGGGGCCGGGTGGAGCTGCTGGACCGCCCTTGCGTCGCCATCGTCGGCGCCCGGGTGGCCTCGGCGGCGGGACAGCGGTTCGCGCGCGGGCTGGCGGCGGAGCTGGGCCAAGGCGGGCTGGTGGTCGTCTCCGGCCTGGCGCGCGGCATCGACGCCGCGGCCCATGAAGGCGCCCAGCCCACCGGCACGGTGGCGGTGCTGGGCGGTGGCGTGGACGACGTCTATCCGCCGGAACATGGCGGACTATATCAGCGCATCGCCGAGACCGGCTGCGTGGTTTCCGAGAGCGAGCCCGGCCGTGCGGCGGTGGCCCGCGACTTTCCGCGCCGCAACCGGATCATCTCTGGGCTGTCGAGGGCCGTCGTTGTGGTCGAGGCCGAGCTGCGCTCCGGATCGCTGATCACCGCGCGGCTGGCCGCCGAGCAGGGGCGCGAGGTGCTGGCGGTGCCGGGCTCGCCGCTCGATCCGCGCGCCAAGGGGACCAACGACCTGATCCGCCAGGGCGCGGCTCTGTGCGAAGGCGCCGAGGACGTTCTGCGGGCGCTGGAGGGCCTGCGCGGCTTCCGCGAACCCGAGCGCAGCGGCTATGCCGGAGCCCCTGCCGCTGATCCCGACGACCGGCTGCGGGCCGCGGTCGCCGCCCTGCTCTCGCCCACCCCGGTCTCTCGCGACGAGATCGTCCGCGCCACCGGCGCCCCAGGGCCGCAGGTGTTCGCAGCCCTGGTCGAACTGGCTGGCCGGCCGCTGCGAGCTGTTGCCGGGCGGGATGGTCGCCACCGGATAAGGCCGCAAATTTACCGTAAGCCGGCGAAATACTGCTGCCAGGGACCGGGTTCGACAAGTGGACCCAAGACAAGTCGGAAACCTTCTATGAAGCTCAGGATCGCAGTCACCCTGGCGGCGCTGGCCATGGCCGGTTCAGCCCTCGCCCAGCCCGCCGCAGAGCCGGGCGGATCCGGTGGACCGTCGCCGGAAATGAAGGCTGCGCGCCAAGCCATGCGCCAGGCCTGCGCGGCGGACGTCAAGACGCTGTGCGACGGCAAGATGGGTCGCGAGGCGATGATGTGCCTGCGCGACAACGTCGAGAAGGTGAGCGCGCCCTGCAAGGAGACGATGATGACCAAGATGATGGCCGCGCGGCGCCCGCCCGCAGGCTGATCGCGCGACACGGCGGCAAAAAAACGAGCCCCTTTAGGGGGCTCCGCCAGCGGCGCCTTCAAGGCCCGTTGACAGGGGCCAGGGGCCACCCCCACTTTCCGCGTCCTTCAAGGCCCCCGGTCCCGCCGGGAGGCGCGCC
>JANXXA010000233.1 GCA_025350885.1 Phenylobacterium sp. | reverse complement strand
CGCCCCAACTCCCCAGCCAGCGCGCGTCGGCGGCCTCGGCCTGGGAAGCAGTGAGCGCGATCGCGCAGACGAGAGCCAGCAGGCGCATGATAGTTTCCCCCTCCGCATCGTTCAGCGGTTTTCAAGCGTATCAGCGTTCGTACTTGACCGCCGCCACGTGACCTTCCGATAAGTCGGGCTGACGATCAATGGAGCACCGGGGCATGAGCGAACACGCGAACCCAGCCGCCAGCGAGGCCGAGCCGCGCGAGGCGATGGACTATGACGTCGTCATTGTCGGCGCGGGTCCTGCGGGCCTGTCCGCCGCGATCCGGCTCAAACAACTCGCCGCGGCGGCCGGAACCGAGATCACCGTGGCGGTGCTGGAGAAGGGCTCCGAAGTCGGCGCGCACATTCTCTCCGGCGCGGTGATCGATCCCAAGGGGATCAGCGAGCTGTTCCCCGACTGGAAAGCGATGGGCGCGCCGCTGGAAACGCCGGTCACCGACGACAAGTGGCTGGTGCTGGGTCCGCAGGGGTCCGCCCAGCTGCCGACTTTCGCCATGCCGGGGCTACTGCACAACCATGGCGCCTATATCGCCTCGCTCGCCAATGTCTGCCGCTGGCTGGCCCAGCAGGCCGAGGCGCTGGGTGTCGAGGTCTATCCCGGGATGGCCGCCTCTGAGGCCGTGTTCGACGAGACTGGCGCGCTGAAGGGCGTGGTCGCCGGCGTCTTCGGCATCGACAAGGCTGGGAACCAGGGGCCGGACTATCAGCCCGGCATCGAGTTGCACGGCAAATATGTGTTCATCGGCGAAGGTGTGCGCGGCTCGCTGTCAAAGCAGCTGCGGGCGAAATACAGCCTGGCGGAAGGCTGCGACCCCGAAAAATACGGCATCGGCCTGAAGGAGATCTGGCAGGTTCCCGACGAGGTGTTCAAACCGGGTCTCGTGCAGCACGCGGTCGGCTGGCCGCTGGACGATAAGACCGGCGGCGGCAGCTTCCTCTACCACTTCGGCGACAACTACGTGTCCGTGGGCTATGTGGTGCACCTCAACTACAAGAACCCCTGGCTCTCGCCATTCGACGAATTCCAGCGGCTGAAGCACCACCCCGAGATCGCCAGATACCTGAAGGGCGGCAAACGCGTCGCCTATGGCGCGCGGGCGATCTCCGAGGGCGGACTGCAATCGGTGCCTCGGCTCTATTTCCCCGGCGGGGTGCTACTCGGCGACAGCGCGGGCTTCGTCAACGTCCCCCGGATCAAGGGCAGCCACAACGCCATGAAGAGCGGCATGATGGCGGCCGAGGCAGCCTATGCGGCGATCCAGGCCGGCCGCGCGCGCGACGACCTGGTCGAATATGAAGCGGCCTACCAGGCGTCCTGGGTGCGTAAAGAACTGCACACGGTGCGCAACGCTAAGCCGATCCTGACCCGGTTCGGCACCCTGCTGGGCGGGATGCTGAGCATGTTCGACATGTGGTGCACCAGCCTGTTTGGCGGCCTGTCGCTGTTCGGGACCCTGCACCATACCAAGAGCGACGCCGACTCCACCGGCCTGGCCAAGGATTTCAAACCTATCGTTTATCCCAAGCCGGACGGGGTTCTCTCCTTCGACAAGCTCTCCAGCGTATTCCTGTCGAACACCAATCACGATGAGAACCAGCCAGCGCACCTGAAGCTGCGCGATCCGGCCATACCGATCGAGATCAACCTGCCGAAATTCGGCGAGCCGGCCCGCCTCTACTGCCCGGCTGGTGTCTATGAGGTGCTCTACGACGCGCAGGGCCAGAACCCGAAGTTCCAGATCAATTTCCAGAACTGCGTCCACTGCAAGACCTGCGACATCAAGGACCCGTCGCAGAACATCGTCTGGACGACGCCCCAGGGCGGGGATGGTCCCAACTATCCGAACATGTGACGCCGTGAGGCCACTCCCCAAGCCGTGCCCCCCCAAACCGTGAAGCGGGGCCGCCTTGCCCTGGCCATGCTTAGGCCCGAAGGTCCGCTCATGCGCCTCCCTCTCCTGACCGCCGTCGCCCCGCTTGTCCTGCTCGCCGCGTGCGCCAGTGCGGGAGGGAGTGTCCGCGGCGACGCATCGAACGACCCCGTCGGTGGGAATTCGGCCTACGGGATGTTCCTGGCCGGCCAACTGGCGATGAGCTCCGGCAAGAGCGTCGACGCGGCGCGGTTCTTTGACCGGGCCCGCAACGGCGCGGCCGGCGAGACCCTGATCGCGGAGAAAGCGTTCGGCGCGGCGCTGCTGTCGGGCGACATTACGCGCGCGGCCGGCTTG
Organism: Phenylobacterium sp.; assembly: GCA_025350885.1. GTDB lineage: Bacteria > Pseudomonadota > Alphaproteobacteria > Caulobacterales > Caulobacteraceae > Phenylobacterium. The sequence goes on along the minus strand of JANXXA010000233.1, from coordinate 2,181 downwards.
GCCCCCACCGGTGAAGACGCCTCGGAATCCGCACGGCGGCTGGGTCGGTTGGTGGTGGCTGTCGAGGCGATGGCGCAGGGCAAGGGCAAGGACGCTGCCTCGCGGCTCAACGCCGAGGCCATGGCCTTTCCGCACAAGCCGGCCGCGGCGCTGCTGGCGCCCTGGGCGGCGGCGATGGCCGGCGACGTCGAGGGCTCGCTGGTCCGCCCACAGGTGCGCGGCGACCGCCAGGTGGACTACTTCGGCCAACTCGGCCAGGCCGCGCTCTTTGAACGCGCCCGGCGCTATGACGAAGCCGAAACGGATTTCAAGGCGCTGGCCGGGGTCACCGGCCCGGCCGAAATGGCGGTCGTGGCCTACGGTGGCTTCCTCGAAAGGCGGGGCCGCCGGATCGACGCCGTGGCGCTGTATCAGTCTTATCTGGCGGGCGAGCCGGCCAGCTTGGCGGTAAAGGCGGCGGTTGCTCGGGCTTCGGCCGGCCGGCCGGCGCCGGCCATGCCCGGCCTGCGCGAAGGCGCCGGTCAGGCCCTCTTGGCCACCTCAGCCGGCATGATGGCCGCCAAGCAGGAAACCCTGGCGCTCGCCTATCTGCGTCTGGTGATCCGTCTCGATCCGCAGCGCGACGAAGCCTGGGTGATGGTCGGCGACCTGATGCAGGGGAACAACGATATCGAGGCGGCGCGCGCCGCCTATGCCCATCCCAAGCCGGGCTCCCTGGAGTATGGCGCCGCCCAGGCCAAGCTGGCCTGGACCTATCAGACGAGTGGCGACAAGGAGACGGCGCTGAAGCTCGCCCGCGCCGCCGCTGCGGCCGGCGCGGCTGACGCCCGGGTGAACCTGGCTGACATCCTGCGCGCCAACGAACGCTTCGCCGAGGCCGTCGAGGTGCTGAGCGGACTGATCGCCGAGGACAAGGCGCCGGACTGGCGGCTGATCTACGCCCGCGGCCAGGCCTTCGAGCGGATCAATCGCTGGGCCGACGCCCAGGCCGACCTGCAGACCGCGCTCAAGGCCCATCCGGATGAGCCGGAACTGCTGAACTATCTGGGTTACTCCTGGATCGACCGGGGCGAACGCCTGCCGGAAGCCTTGGCCATGGTCCAGAAGGCCGTGGCCGCCAACCCGCGCTCGGGCGCCATGGTCGATTCGCTCGGCTGGGCCTTCTATCGTCTCGGCGACTACAAGCAGGCGGTCGAGAAGCTGGAGGAAGCCGTCGAGCTTGAGGCCGGCGACCCGGAGATCAACAACCACCTTGGCGACGCCTACTGGAAGGTCGGACGCAAGGACGAGGCGCAGTTTCAATGGCGGCGCGTCCTGACGCTGAAGCCGGACGACAAGATCCGCGCCAAGGCCGAGGCTAAGCTCGCGTCCGGCCTGGGTCCCGACGGCCCGGCGCCAAAGGTGGCGGACAAGACGCCGTGAGCCGCGCGGCGTTCGCGCCCGCCAAGGTCAATCTCTACCTCCACGTCGGTGGTCCCGGGACCGACGGTTATCACCCGATCTGCAGCCTGATGGCCTTCGCCGATGTCGGTGACATCGTGGCGACCCACGACGCCGAGGCGATGGGCCTGCAGGTGACCGGCCCGTTCGCCGGGGAGCTGGCGGGGCAGGGCGACAACCTGGTGCTGCGCGCGGCGCGGGCGCTGATCGCCGAGGCGCGGCGGCCCCTGCCGCTGATCGGCCTGACCCTCGACAAGCGCCTGCTCGTGGCCGCCGGACTGGGCGGGGGATCAAGCGACGCCGGGGCGACCCTGCGCCTGCTGCGCGAGGTGTTCGACCTGAAGATTGAGGACGTCAGGCTGGAAACTCTGGCCGCATCGCTGGGGGCCGATGGCGCGGCGTGCCTGTGGGGGGCGCCGGTGATCGCCCAGGGGCGCGGCGAGCGCCTCTCGCCGGCCCCCGGCCTGCCCCCGCTCGACTGCGTCCTGGTCAACCCAGGATGTGCGGTCGCGACGCTCGAGACCTACCGGCGGTTCGACGCTCTGGGACGCTTCGGCGACGTCACACCGCCGCGTGCGCCGGACGCCTTCGAGGACGCGGTCGAACTGGCCGCCTGGCTGGCCCGGCAACGCAACGACCTGCAGGACGCCGCCATCGCCGTCGCGCCGGAAGTCGGCGCCGTGCTCGAGACCCTGGCCGGTGAGCCAGAGGCGCTGCTGGCGCGGGTGTCGGGTTCGGGCG
>JANXXA010000446.1 GCA_025350885.1 Phenylobacterium sp. | reverse complement strand
GCGGGCGGATCGCTCGGGTGTCCGTGGTGCTTTGGATGGGGTTCGCCCCCTCCACCCCCCGCTCTTCGCTGCGCTCGGCGAGCGGTCCCCCTCCCGCCGCTGCGCGGGGGAGGTAATCAGACCTCGGCATCGGCTCCCGGTTCGTCCTCGCGTTCGTCCTGGCGGTGGCGTTCGGTGCGCGCCTCCTGGATGAACCGGGGCAGGCGCGAAGGCCGGCCGATGATCTCCGACAGGTCCGCCAGATCAACGAAATTGTCCGCCTGCCGCCGCAGGTCGTCCGAGGCCATCGGCGGCTGTGACTTGACCGTCGAGACCACGGTCACCCGCGCGCCCTTGCGCTGCACGGCCGCCACCAGCGCCCGAAAGTCCCCGTCCCCTGAGAACAGCACCAGATGGTCGGCGGAACTGGCGATCTCCATCATATCGACGGCGATCTCCACATCCATGTCGCCGCGCCAGCGCTTGCGGCCCTGAGAGTCGGTATATTCGCGCGCGGATTTCGTCACCAGTTGGAAGCCGTTGTAGTCGAGCCAGTCGACCAGCGGCCGGATCGGCGAATACTCCTCATGTTCCACCAGCGCGGTGTAGTAATAGGCGCGGATCAGCACGCCGCGCTTGCGGAATTCGTCGAGCAGCTTGCGGTAGTCGATATCGAAGCCGAGACTCTTGGCGGCCGAATAGAGGTTGGCGCCGTCGATGAACAGCGCCAGCCGGTCCGTAGGGTAGAAGGTCATCAGCTCGAATTTCCTAAAGGCCGGACAATCTGAGGCGGAAGACGCCGCGCGGCTCGACGAAGCGGTCGTCGTGGCCATCGGCGGCAACCTGGCCGGGGGTTTCGCCTCCTGCGAGGCGCTGCTGGAGGCGGCCCTGGCGCGGTTCCCTCAGGCCGGATTGCCCGTGTTGGCCCGGTCGAGCTGGTGGCGATCCGCCGCCTGGCCCGATCCGGAAGCCCCGGAGTATCGCAACGGTGTCGTGCTTGTCGAGGCGAAGGGCGATGCGCGCGGCGTGCTCAACGCGCTTTTCGCCATCGAGCGGTCCTTCGGCAGGACGCGCGGTGCGGCCAACGCCTCGCGCACCCTCGATCTCGATCTGATCGCCCACGGCCGCCGAGTGGTCGCCGCCCCGGACCTCACACTGCCGCACCCGCGCGCCCACCAGCGCCTCTTCGTCATGGGCCCCCTGGCCGAGATCGCCCCGGCATGGCGCCATCCGGTCAGCGGCGGCAGCGCGGCGCAATTGGCGCGGGACGCCAGGGTCGGCCGGGACGCGACGCCGCTATAGGCGGCCCCGACTTTCTGCAGCGCGACTTTTTGCGGCGTTGCACAATGGCGCCGGAACCTCTATTTTCGCGGGTTCGCTCCCCCGTCCGAGGAATCCATGGCTCGCGTCACTGTCGAAGACTGCATCGAAAAGGTCCCCAACCGCTTCAACCTGGTGTTGTTGGCGGCGCATCGGGCCCGCGCCATCTCGGCGGGCGCGCAGATCCTGGTGGATCGCGACAACGACAAGAACCCCGTGGTTTCGCTGCGCGAGATCGCCGACGACGTGGTCGACGCCGAAGAACTGCGCGAGACCCTGATCGGCACCCTGCAACGGGTGGACGAGCGGTCTGAAGCCGAGGAAGAGGCCGAGACCCTGGCCCTGCTGGCCGACCCGACGCACATGCAGATGAGCGAGCTTGAGCTGGTCCGCGCTCTGCAGAGTGACCGCGATGGCGGTCAGGAGGAGCGGTACTGAGCCCGGAAGGCGCAGACCCTCTCATCACCCAGGCGGCGCCTGATCCCGCCGCCGTCCTTAAGGACGTCCCCCGTTCCGCCTCGCAGGCGCGGTCCCGGCGTCCGACCATGCTGCGCCAGTTCGAGCTGATCGATAAGGTCCGCTCCTATGATCCCACCGCCGACGAGGCGCTGCTGAACCGCGCCTATGTCTATGCCATGCGCATGCACGGAGCCCAGAAGCGGGCCTCCGGCGATCCCTATTTCGCCCACCCGATCGAGGTGGCCGGCATCCTCACCGACTACCGCCTCGACACGGCCACCATCGTCACCGCCCTGCTGCATGACGTGATCGAGGACACCGCGGTCACCCGCGAGGAGATCGACCGCCTGTTCGGCACCGAGATC
>JANXXA010000445.1 GCA_025350885.1 Phenylobacterium sp. | reverse complement strand
GACAGCACCGCGCCGCCCGCGATCGGCGGCCCGACGGTGGCCAGCAGGTTGGATTTGGTCCCCTCGGCGTTGGCCGCCCGGCGGTGCGGCACGCCGTGGCGATCAAGGTAGGCTTCCACCCATTCGATCAGCGCCAGGTTGGAGTCGCGCGAGGTGGTGTCGAACCCCACCAGGGTCGCCAGGATGTCGCGGGCAGCGCCAAGGTCGCTCATGGGCGAGAGGCATAGACCCGCGCGCCGGAGCCTCAAAGGCCGAAGCCCAATGGCCGAAGCTCAAAGGAATGCGTGCGCGGGCAGCGGCGCCATGGCTAGATGCGACCAACAGGTGGTGGATTTGGGGGAAGCTGGAGTGGCCGATGTCGTGATGGAGCCGGCCGCCGTCGGCCCCGGCGCCCCCAGATTTGCCCCGGTCAGCGCCAGCTACGGGCGATATGCCCTGGGGCTTCTGGTGGCGATCTACACGGTCAACTTCCTGGACCGCCAGATCATCACCACGATCGGCGAGAGCATCAAGAACGACCTGCACCTGACCGACAGCCAGATGGGCGCGCTGGGCGGGATCTTTTTCGCTGCGGTCTACACCATCCTGGGCATTCCGATCGCGCGGGTGGCCGACACCCGCAACCGGCCCGGGGTGATGACCCTGTCGCTGGCGCTTTGGAGCGGGTTCACGGTTCTGTCGGGGATGGCCCGCAACTACGCCACGCTGGCGGTCGCCCGCGCCGGCGTCGGCGTCGGAGAGGCCGGATGTTCGCCGACGGCGCACTCGCTGCTGGCCGACTACTTTCCGCAGGAAAGGCGGGCGACGGCCCTGGCCATCTATTCCATGGGCATCTCCATCGGCACCTTGCTGGGCATGGCCATCGGCGGCATCGTCGCCGAGCACTATGGCTGGCGTAACGCCTTCCTGGTGGCCGGCGCACCCGGTCTGGTGTTCGCGGTGCTGACCATCTTCACCCTGCGCGAACCCCGCAGCCAGCTCAGCGCCGACGCCCGGGCCCAGGCCAATGCGTCGAGCCACATTTCGCTGCTGATGGTGTTCTCCGCCCTGGAAAAGCGGCCGACCTTCTGGCTGTTCGCGCTGGGCGGCGCGCTGACCTCCTTCGTCAGCTATGCCCACGGCCAGTTCTTCACACCGTTCTTCCTGCGCAACCACGCCCCCGAGCTCACCTTGCTGGCGGCACATTTCGGCATGGCGCCGGCCGTCGGAAAGCCGCCGCTGGGCTTCCTCAGCCTGGCGCTGGGCCTGGGCGCCGGCATCGGCGGGGCCTTCGGCTCCTGGCTGGGCGGCGTGCTGGCCGACAGGCTGGGCCAGAAGGACATCCGCAACTACGCGCTGTTCCCCCTGCTGGTGCCCTTCGCCAGCATCCCGATTGTCTGGTTCGTCGCCGGCACGAACAACATGCCCCTGGCGCTCACCTTGCTGATCCTTCCAAATATCGGCGTCGGCGCCTGGTGGGGCCCGGTCTATGGCGGGGTGCAGGGCCTTGTGCCGCCGGCCATGCGGGCCTTGAGCGCCGCGGTGCTGCTATTCGTCATCAACATGATCGGCCTGGGCGGCGGGCCAACCGCGTTCGGCATGGTCACCGACGCGATGACCAACCACAATCTGATCGGCTCGGGCCTGGACGTCGCCACCTGCAAGGCCGTCGCGGGCGCCGCCAAGGCGACCTGTGCGGTGGCTTCGGCTCACGGCATCAAGACCACTGTCTATCTTTCAACAGCGGTCATACCGCTGGCGATGCTGTGCTTCTTCTTCAGCCGCCGGACCATCGCCCGCGACGTGGCCAACGCCGAAATCCTGCCGGCGACGCCGATGTCGGTGCGACGGCTGGCGGCCTATCTGTTCGTCGCGGGCGCCCTGCCCGGCGCGGCGCTGGCAAATGCGTCGTCGATGTTCTTCAAGACCCCGCCGCCGCTGTTCTTTCTCGACGGCCTGGTGGCCGGGGGCGTGGCCGGCATCCTCCTGGCGATGATGATTGCGGGCGCCGGCCGGCGCGCGAAACCTTAAGGCCAGGTCGGGCGTCAGATGCTACGGGCCCGGCCAATCCTCCCACGGATCCAGATGTGCGAAGCCCGGCGCGAGGAGGTGGCGACGATCATCCGCCTGCTGGCCGACGATCCGCTTGGCGCGGGGCGGGAACAGGTCTCCGATCCGCCGCCATCGAGCTATTTCGCGGCCTTCGAAAAGATCGCCGCCGATCCGCGCAACCTGCTGATGGTGGCGCGGGACGCTGCGGGTGCGGTGGTCGGAACACTGCAGATCACCTTCATCCCGGGCCTGTCGAACCAGGGCGCCGAGCTGGCCTTGCTCGAGGCGGTGCGGGTGGACGCAAGCCTGCGGGGACAAGGGCTCGGCGCGGCGATGGTCACCTGGGCCATGGACGAGGCGCGCCGCCGGGGTTGTCGCAACATCGAGCTGATGAGCCACGCCAGCCGCGTCGACGCCCAGCGGTTCTATGCGCGCCTGGGTTTCGCCAGCAGCCACGTGGGCATGAAGCGGGCGCTCTAACCGGCCTGGATCGTCCCGGGCCCCGGAAGCACGTCGATCAGCTCGATCTTGAAGATCAGCGCCGCGCCGGGCGGGATCTCGCCGCCGCCGGCGCCCTCCGCGCCATAGCCCAGCTCGGGGGGCACATAGAGGATCCATTCGTCGCCCGGCCGCATCAGCTGCAGCGCCTCCTGCCAGGCCATGACCAGGCCCTTCAGCGGCATGGAGGCCGGCTGGCCCCGCTCGTAGGACGAATCGAACACCTTGCCGGTGATCAGCTTGCCCTCGTAGTGGACCTTGACCTCGTCGTTGAGCTTCGGCTTCAGGCCACCAGCCGGGCCGGAGTGGACGATCAGGTACTGCAGGCCGTCGGGCAGGGTCTGGACCCCGGCCTTCTTGGCGTTCGCCGCCAGGAACAGCTTGGCCGCGGCGCTTTGATCCGCGCCCTGAGCCTTGGGATGGCACGCGGTCAGCGACAGCGCCAGCACGGAAATCATCAGAATACGGAACATGTGGACGGGACCTCTCAGACAGCTCTGGGCGGATAGCCGTGCTCGCGCAGGGCATCCATGATTTCCTGGGTGTGCTGGGCGTCGCGGGTCTCGATCATGATGTCGAACTCCGCGCCCTTGGCCGGCACGTCGAGCGCCAGCCGGTTGTGCGCCACCTCGATGATATTAGCCCCCATGTCGCCGATCACCCGGGACACCGTGGCCAGCAGGCCTGGCCGGTCGTCGCCAATGATCCGTAGACTGACGAGTCTCTGGTCGCGAACCAGCTCGCGGGTCAGCACCGAGGCCAGCAGGCGCGTGTCGATATTGCCGCCGGTGATCACCAGGCCGCAGATCTTGCCGCGGAACTTCTCCGGAAACGCCAGCAGGGCGGCCAGCGAGGCTGCGCCGGCACCCTCGGTTACGGTCTTTTCCACATTGCAGTAGAGCGCCACGGCGCGTTCGAAGAACGGCTCCTCGATCAGCAGCACCTCATCGACCAGCGGTCGGGCCACGGCGTAGCTGGCGTCGCCCACCGCCTTGACCGCGATGCCCTCGGCGATGGTCGCGCCACCACGCACGGTGGCGGCATTGGCGCCGCGCATGCGGGCGGTGAAGGAGGGATACATGGCGGGCTCGACGCCGATGATCCTGATGTCCGGCTTCACGTGCTTGGCCGCCGTGGCCATGCCGGCGATCAGGCCGCCGCCGCCGATCGGGATTGGCAGGACTTCGAGGTCCGGCACGTCCTCCAGCATTTCCAGCGCCACCGTGCCCTGGCCGGCCATGACGTCCAGGTCGTTGAAGGGGTGGACGAAGGTCAGCTCGCGCTCGTCGCACAGCTTGCGCGCTGTGGCGGAGGCCTCGTCGTAGTTCTCACCGTCGATCACCACCTCGGCCCCGAAGGCCCGGGTCTGCTGGACCTTCACGAAGGGGGTGCCGCGCGGCATGACGATGGTCAC
>JANXXA010000199.1 GCA_025350885.1 Phenylobacterium sp. | reverse complement strand
GACACTAGCAAGCCTTTGTTTCTTAGTGTGCTTCTTGGATCTGAAGTTCGCTCAGAGCCCTATCCCTTGGGAAGGCGAACTTCAGATCCAGCACACTAGCGCCTGGCGCCCTGTCGGGTTCAACATTCAGCCGGTTCACCGCACAGCGGCCCTAGGGAGACGACCATGGATGACGCTGGCCTGATTGAGATCGCCCGGGAGGTTCCCGCCAAAAGCCTGAAAGCCCCCAGCACCGTCAGTCCGCAGCTCAGACGTTCGATTTCCGGCCTGGCCGCCGCCGCGGCGGCGGGCGGCGGCCTGCCGAAGGGCTGGACGCCGGGCAACGCCGAGGAATGGAAGGCGATCATCGCGCAAATGGACGCCCAGGCGCTGAGCGTGGCGCCGGCGCTCGCGGCGATGTTTCCGCACACCTCTCAGGTGCGGCAGATCGCCGGCGTTACGGTTCGCGACATTGCGCCGGCGTCTCAGGACCCGGCCAAGTCAGACCGGCTGCTGGTGCATTTTCACGGCGGGGGATATGCGCTGAATGGTGGCGAGGCCAGCACCGGCGAGGCCGTGCTCGGCGCCCACTACAGCGGTATGCGGGTGATATCGGTCGACTACCGGATGCCGCCGGACCACCCCTTCCCGGCGGCGGTCGATGATGCGCTGTCGGTCTGGCGGGCCTTGGCGCAGGAACGGCCGGCGTCAGCGATGGGCGTGTTCGGTACATCAGCGGGTGGCGGTCTGACGCTGGCACTGGCTTTGAAGCTCAAGGACATCGGCGAAGCCTTTCCAGGCGCCTTGGCCACGGGCACCCCCTGGACCGATCTGACCGGCGCCAGCGACAGCTATCAGGTGAACGCCGAGGTCGATGGCGTGTTTTCGAACTTTGACGGGTTCGCCGCCGGCATGGCGGCGATCTATGCGGGGGAGGCCGGCGTCACCCACCCTCTCGTCTCGCCGATCTTCGGCGACTTCGCCGGCTTTCCGCCGACCATTTTCACCACCGGAACCCGCGACATCCTGCTCAGCGACACGGTGCGCGCCTATCGGGCGATGCGGGCCGCGGGCGTGACCGCTCAGCTTGAGGTTCACGAGGCCATGAGCCATGCGGAATATATCTACGCTTTCGACAGCCCGGAGTCGGCCGTGGCGTTCGGCGATATCGCCCGGTTCTTCGACGAGCATCTGTCGGACTAAGTGCGGCGGTCGGGCGCCGCCGATGCCTAGGCTCAAGGCGCTGATGGTCGATCTGCATGGGGTGGTAATCACGCCGCGCCCCGCGGCTATGCTCCGGGCGCCGGGCGTCCGCGTCTGGTCGAGGGAGATTCCGGCCTGACGCCTCTACCGCAGACCTATCTGGTGATCTTCGGGGCGGCGGTGATGCCCGACGGCCGGCCGAGCGGCAGTCTGCGGCGGCGGGTGGAGGGCGCGCTGAAGATCGCCGAGACCCTGGGTGGCGGGCTGTTCATCGCCACCGGTGGCCAGGGCCGGTTCGGACCCCCCGAGGCGGACGTGATCCGTGATCTTCTGCTCGCCGCCGGCGTTTCGCCCGACCAGATCCTGGTCGAGGATCAGGCCCGCGACACCTTGGAGTCGGTGGTGTTCTGCGACGCCATCCTGCGCGCGCGCGGCGACGCCGGCCTCGTCACACCCTGTACCAGCGGCTACCACCTGCCCCGTTGCAGACTGCTGTTCCGGTTGCTGGGGTACCGGGTCCGCACCTGGCCGATGCCCGCCGACCGGCCGCATATCGGCTGGCGGAAATGGGCGCGCTACGTCGCCAAGGAAGCCCTCGCCATTCCCTATGACGCCGTTCTCCTGGGGCTTCGCCGCACGCTCCGCAGGTGATAGCCTTGCCCCGCAATCCGAGGGGTTCCCGATGGCCGCCACCGTGCGCTACCTGCTGATCGCCGTAGCGGTCGCCGCCTTCGGCCTGTTCGCCTATCAGGCGTTTCAGCACAAGATCGTCAGGCCGGCCGACCCGCTTGTCGATCGGCTGGAGCGGATCTGCCTGTCCAACACCACCACCCTGGACAAGGCGGAGTTCGCCGCCCTGGTGAAGTCGGTGCAGAAGGACGTTCAGACCTCGGCGTCGCTGGGCTCGACCAGCTCGCGCACCGGCGGCGCCAACGCGGCCCTTTCCGGAGCCGAGCAGCGCGCCGAGAACGACGAGGTCCGCCGCTGCATCAAGGACTATCTCCAGACCGGGACCGCATCAGGCGGGGGTGCGTTGCCATGAGACGTCGGGAAGCTCGACGGCTTGCCGCGGCGATCAGCTTCGGGGTGCTGGCGGCCGCCATTTGCGGTCCGTCCAAGGCCCAGTCGATCACTCGACAGGCCGATGTCGATCAGCAAACGGCCTTCATGCGGACCATGACCGACGCGGCCGTGCGCGCGTGCCTGTCCCAGGAAACCACCACCGAGACGGTCAGTCTGCGCGCGCAGTTCGACCACCTGATCTCCGGCGTGGAATCGGCGCTGGGCCTGCAGAAGAAGGTCGAGGCGATCCGGGGCGCATCGCGGGAAATGCCGCACGATCTGCAGAGGATCGAGAACGACAAGATCCGCAACTGCATGAAGATCTACATGCAGCCGGCCTTCGCCGCCGCTGCCGAGCGCTTTCAGGTGGCCGACACGGCCAGCGTCTGGCCGCAACCGGTGGATCTGCGGCTTCGCCTGCTGCGCACCGCCAGCCTCGACCGGCGCAGGTTCACCGACGCGCTGTACGTCAACCTGCGGCCGCCGCGCCGTTCGCCGCTGGACCTGCGGCTGGTCCCGCAGGATCCGCACGGCCTCGCCTACTATCAGTATGGCGTGCCCTACCCGGCCAACAGCGATGTGGTGCGCGGCACCCTCGTGGCCGAGACCCGCGAAGACGCGCGCCTCTCATCAGCGCCGCCGACCCTCACCCAGATCTGCCTCCAGCGTCCGCTACGTTTCCCCCAGCAGCGCGCTGACTACGATGTCTTCGACTGTACGGAAGGCGGG
>JANXXA010000147.1 GCA_025350885.1 Phenylobacterium sp. | reverse complement strand
GGGCGATGCTCTCCCCGCCGACGGACGCCGTCAACTGTCCAGGAAGCTGCGGAGTTTGCGGCTGCGGCTGGGGTGCTTGAGCTTGCGCAGCGCCTTGGCCTCGATCTGGCGGATGCGTTCGCGGGTGACGCTGAACTGCTGGCCGACCTCTTCCAGCGTGTGGTCGGTGTTCATGCCGATGCCGAAGCGCATGCGCAGGACGCGCTCCTCGCGTGGCGTCAGCGACGCCAGCACCCGCGTCGTGGTCTCCCGAAGGTTGGACTGGATCGCCGCGTCGATCGGCAGGATAGCGTTCTTGTCCTCAATGAAGTCGCCCAGGTGGCTGTCTTCCTCGTCGCCGATGGGGGTCTCCAGGCTGATCGGCTCCTTGGCGATCTTCAGGACCTTGCGGACCTTTTCCAGCGGCATGGCCAGCTTTTCGGCCAGTTCCTCCGGCGTCGGCTCGCGGCCGATCTCGTGCAGCATCTGGCGCGATGTCCGGACGATCTTGTTGATCGTCTCGATCATATGCACCGGGATGCGGATGGTGCGCGCCTGATCGGCGATCGACCGGGTGATCGCCTGACGGATCCACCAAGTGGCGTAGGTCGAGAACTTATAGCCGCGGCGGTACTCGAACTTATCGACCGCCTTCATCAGGCCGATGTTGCCTTCCTGAATAAGATCAAGGAATTGCAGGCCGCGGTTGGTGTATTTCTTGGCGATGGAGATGACCAGGCGCAGGTTGGCCTCGACCATTTCCTTCTTAGCCTGGCGAGCCTCGCGCTCGCCCTTCTGCACCGTCTGGACGATGCGACGGTAGTCGTCGATCGGCACGCCGGTCTCGGTGGCCAGGGCCGCGATCTCGCTGCGGATGTCGCCGATCTGGCCGTTGTCGTTCTCGGAGAACTTGGTCCAGCGCACGCCCAGCGTCTTGACCTGATCGGTCCAGGACGGGAGCAGTTCAGACCCGAAATAGGCCTTCAGGAACTCCGTGCGGCTGATGCCGTAGCTGTCGGCCAGCCGCAGCAGCCGGCCTTCCAGCCCCATCAGGCGCTTGTTGATCGCGTAGAGCTGCTCGACCAGGGCCTCGATGCGGTTGTTGTTGAGCTTCAGAGTCTTCAGGTGCAGCACGATGGCGCTGGAGGCCGCGATATAGGCTTGGCGGTCCTTGTCGGAGAGGTCGGCGCCTTTCAGGCGTTGGCCCACCAGCTTTTCCTGCAGCAGCCGGAAGCTCTCGAATTCGGCGGCGATGGCGTCGAGCGTGATCATCACCCCTTCGCGCAGTTCGCCTTCCATGGCGCTGATGGTGGGGCCCGCGCCGTCGTCGAAGTCGTCGTCATCGTCGCTCTTGGCGATGACCTCACCGTCCTCATTGACCTCTGGCGCCTCCTCGACGACCTCGGCCGGAGGCGGGGCGTTGGCCGCCAGTTCCTCGGCCGCCGCGGCGTTGATCCCGCCATAGGTCTGCTCAAGGTCGATCACCTCGCGCAGCAGGATGCGGCCCGAGCCCAGCTCGTCGCGCCAAACCATGATCGCCTCGAAGGTCAGCGCGCTTTCGCACAGGCCGCGGATCATCGTGTCGCGGCCGGCCTCGATGCGCTTGGCGATGGCGATTTCGCCCTCGCGCGACAGCAGCTCCACCGAGCCCATTTCGCGCAGATACATGCGCACCGGGTCGTCGGTGCGGTCATAGGCGGCTTCCTTTGCGGTCTCGACCACCGCGGTCTCTTCGCGAACGGCCACATCACCGCCGCCCTCGGCGTCCTCCTCCGCCTCGACCACATTGACGCCCATCTCGCTGAGCATCGCCAAGGTGTCCTCGATGGCCTCGGAGGTGACCTCCTCGGATGGAAGTACCTTGTTCAGCTCGTCCATGGTGACGTAGCCGCGGGCCTTGGCCTGCTTGATGAACTTCTTGACGCCGGCATCGGTAAGGTCGAGCAGCGGGCCGTCGCCGCCGGAGCCGTCATTGCCGCCCGTGGTGTCCGCTTCAGCCGTGGTCGTGCTCATCTAAATCTCCGAATTTCG
>JANXXA010000128.1 GCA_025350885.1 Phenylobacterium sp. | reverse complement strand
ACCTGCTTTGCCCTCTGCGCCAGCGATATCGAGGCCGAAAGCCTCGCCGAACGGATCGAGGCCATGGTCCCGTCCTGGTGGGTGCAGCGCTGCCGGCTGGGCGGCCCCTGGCCCGATCCGGGATAGCGGCGGTGTTGCTGTAAGATTTGCCACGGAAAACACGGAAAGAGCACGGGAAGAGACGGGGTCATCCACCGCGTAGATGGCTCAATTGCGCGCGACGCGCGCGGTTTCACCTGGCTGGCCTGACGGACGAAGGGAGCTTCCCTTTTTCCGTGCTCTTTCCGTGTTTTCCGTGGCCAAAATAACCGGGCCCGCAAACAACAACGGGGGCCCCGAAGGACCCCCGTTGCTGACGCTGACTGAGCTGGGCTATTCGTGCAGGGCTTCGCCGTGCAGCGCGATATCCAGGCCCTCGACTTCGCCCTCCTCGGAAACCCGCAGGCCCGTGGTGAACTTGCAGATGTAGAGGATCACCAGGGTCAGACTGCCCGACCAGGCCAGGGTGGCGCCGACGCCGATGGCCTGTTTCATCAGGCTGGCGTCCTTGCCAAGTGGGTTGATCGCCGGATCGGCCAGGAGGCCGGTGAGCAGGGCGCCGGTGATCCCGGCGATGCCGTGCACGCCGAAGGCGTCGAGGCTGTCGTCGTACTTGAAGATCTTCTTGATCCACACCGCGCCGGCGTAGGCGGCGGCCGAACCGAGAACCCCCACGATCAGCGCACCCTGCGCGTTGACGAAACCGGAGGCCGGCGTGATCGCCACCAGCCCCGCGACGGCGCCGGACGCCAGGCCCAGCATGCCAGGCTTCTTGCGCTCGACCCACTCGATGACCATCCAGGTGAGACCCGCAGCCGACGTGGCCACCTGGGTGTTGAGCATGGCCGCACCGGCCAGGGCGCCAGAGGTCACCGCCGAGCCGGCGTTGAAACCGAACCAGCCGACCCACAGCAGGCTGGCGCCGATCATCGTGAAGACCAGATTGTGCGGGGCCATGTTCTCGGTCCCCAGGCCCCTGCGCTTGCCTAGCACCAGCGCGCACATCAGGCCGGCGATCCCGGCGTTGATGTGAACCACGGTGCCGCCGGCGAAGTCGAGCACGCCAAGACCGCCCAGGAATCCACCGCCCCAGACCATGTGGGCGAGCGGCGCATAGACCACCAACGACCACAGGGTCATGAACAGCAGCATGCCGGAGAACTTCATCCGCTCGGCGAAGGCGCCGGCAATCAGCGCCGGGGTGATGATCGCGAAGGTCATCTGGAACATCATGAAGACGGATTCGGGGATGGTCGCGGCCAGCGGGTTGGCCTGATCAACCTTGACGCCCTTCATCAGCGCCTCGCCAAAGCTGCCGATATATCTGTTCAGCGTGGCGTCGGTGTTGGTGGTGAAGGCCACCGTATAGCCGACCAGCATCCACAGCACCGTCACCAGGCAGGTGATCACGAACGACTGGGCGACGGTGGCGATGACATTCTTGCGACGCACCATGCCGCCATAAAACAGCGCCAGTCCGGGGATGGTCATCATCAGCACCAGGGCGGTGGAGGTGAGCATCCAGGCGGTGTCGCCGCTATCGATCTTCGGTGGCGGCGCGGGCGTCGCTGCGGCCGGCGTGGCCAGAGCGGCGGCGGGCGGTGTCACGGCGGCCGGGGCCGCGGTTTCAGGCGCCGGCGCGGCCGTCGTGGTGACAGTCGTGGTGGCCGTCTGGGCGATGGCGGTCCCGGCGAACGGACCCCCGATCACGGCGGCGGCGAGCGCGAGCCCCGCCAGCCTTTTCAATCCGATGAGCTTCATGTCTTCATGTCCCCTTGATTTTGACCGTTAGAGCGCCGCGGCGCCGGTCTCGCCGGTCCGGATCCGCACGGCGTCTTCGACGTTCAGGACGAAGATCTTGCCGTCGCCGATCTTGCCCGTGGCCGCGGCGGCCTTGACCGCCTCGACCGCCTTGCCGACGGCGGCGTCGTCGACCACCGCCTCCAGTTTCACCTTGGGCAGGAAGTTCACCTGGTATTCGGCGCCCCGGTAGATTTCCGTCTGCCCCTTCTGCCGGCCGTAGCCCTTGACTTCCGAAACCGTCAGCCCCTCGACGCCGGCGCCGACGAGCGCTTCGC
>JANXXA010000598.1 GCA_025350885.1 Phenylobacterium sp. | reverse complement strand
GTCCGTCCTCGAGACACGGATGGCGAGGCCCATCAAAGCAACGACAAGCTGCTCCTTTGAGCGCCCAGCCTGCAGTACGCCTAGGCCGCTAGAGCCCTCGGGGAGAAAGGCCAGCGCCGTGCGCAGCCAATAGTGCGCCTCGGGCCGACGGAATACATGCTGCTCAGTGGCGGCGGCATCCGACCCATCCACATCAACTGCCAGAAGTGCATGATATCGCGCAGGAATACTCCCTCGCCGCCGCCATTGTGAAACGGTGGAGCGCGCGATACCGAGCTTCGCGGCCAACTCAAGCTCAGTCTGAGCTCCGACCGCGCGCTTCAGGGTCTCGATATCAACGGCTCCCATGAGCTCCTCATGTTGACGCGTAAACATCACCGATGCATGATGATTACATGTCAACATCAGCGACTTCCGAGTCGGCATCATACCTGACGTCGCGCGAAGCGGCGGACACGTCTCGCAACACCCTGGCCCGGACATCTGTCGGGGCCTGGATCTCCAGCGATGCCTTCGCGGAGCGCCGTGGTCTCTCTCGACGCGCGGCGACCAGGATTTTGGCCCAGGCGGCTCAGGGAAGCCCTTGGCGCGGCACCCTCCTTCAGGTCCGACATCGCCGTGGTCGCGGTGGGAAAGGCGGCGTTTTCTACGAAGTGCTGGAGGAGGCTCTCGCGATGCCCGAAGGCGCCGGTGAAATCACGCCGCCGCGCCTGCCTGCCCACGCTCAAGAAGATCGGATCGAACAGCGCTTCACGGCGATCGCTCCGGCCCTGCTTCATCCGCGAGGATCGTCTGAGAGGGCCGAGGCCCTGCGGTTGGCCGCCGGACCGGCCAGACAGGACTTACGAACGCTCCAGCGCTGGATGTCTCGCTACGAGGCGAGCGGAATCGGCGGACTCGCGAACCTGCGGCCGAGTAACTCCGGCCAACGACGGGTCACCGTGTCCCGCTCGTTCGATCAAGCCGCCCTGCGCGCCGGTATCGATCTCGATCAACTGCATGGAATTGGCGAGGAACTGGACCGATCTCTCAGGGGCTTGTGGGCATCTCGCGCCGAGGCCGCCGGCTGGCGGGAAATCGGACGGCTCGCGCGCGTGCTGCTGCAGGAAGCCTGCGAGGCGCGGAAGCTTTGCCTCTCGCCCGATGCGTTCCACGTGTCCCGTCGCCGGGTCGAGGCATTTGCGCAGTTCCGGGTCATCAACCAGCGCAGCAATGACCGCAAAGCGTTCGACGACGCCAAGCCCCGCATCCGGCGGGACTGGACGACGCTCGCGCCCATGGAGCGCATCGTCGCCGATGTGAAGCACCTCGACGTGATTGTGCGGCGCGCAGACGGAACCCTGGCCTGGCCCAAGATCGTGGCGTTCCTGGACGCCGGCACGAACCGCGTGTTCGTCCATCCCGTCCTGCTGGGCCCGGGCGAAGGCGTCCGGCAGGAACACGTCGTAGAGGCATTTTTGGCCATGGTCTGCGATCCGGATTGGGGGTTTCCCAACGGCCTCTACCTCGACAACGGCGCCGAGTTCGCAGCGTTGACGAAGATCCAGGGCGCTTTGAGCGCCATCAACGAGCCGGGCGCCCGCACGATCATCTTCGCCCGGCCCTACAACGCGTCGGCCAAGCCCATCGAGAGCATGTTCGCGCGGCTCGACCGGTATGTCTTCTCGCTCCTGCCGGGGTACGCCGGTCCAGACCGAATGGCGAAGAAGACCCAGCGGGTCGGCAAGGCGCCCGAAGCCTTCCCCGGCGCCTGGGACGAATTCTGCGCGGTCGTTAACGGCCTGATCGCGGCTCACAATCAGCGACCGATCGGTGGGTTGTGGCGCGACCGGTCGCCAGGCGACTGGCTTGCATCCAAGCGCTCGGAGGGTTGGAGGCCGTCAACGGTCGATCCCGTTGCCCTGGATGCCGCGTTCTGTGATCACGACGCGCGCCGCATCGACCGCGGCATCCTCAAGATCCGGGGCCAGCGGTTCCATCATCCATTGATCTCGGCGTTGCCAGGCCGAACAGCCGTCGACATCGCCCAGCCCTGGCGGCGTGCCGCCCATCCCCTGGCGCGAGTTCCTGGGAAAGACTGGGTGCGGCTCCTGCCGGACCTCCCCTACCCCGCCAACTGGATCGAAGGCGCGCGTGAGTCGGACCGACGCCAGAAAGCGCAGCGCCGCCATGTCAGCCAGATCGCGCGTGAGGCGCCGAAGCTGGATCCGATCGAGATCAAGCTGAGGGCTGCTCGCCGCCAGGCGCCTGAGCCGCAGCCGGTTGGCGGAGGTGTCAGGCTGGATCTCGGCTCCCAGGCGGAGCAACTGGCCGGGGCTCTGCGGGGGGCGCCTGTGCGAGAAGAAGCCCCATCAGCGCGGGAGCGCAGACGCCTTCGCGAGATGGCTTTGACCGAGCG
>JANXXA010000591.1 GCA_025350885.1 Phenylobacterium sp. | reverse complement strand
TGCGCGCGCGCCTGGCGCGGTTCTTCGAAGGTGTGTTCCACGAAGGCGAGGCGGGCCCCTCGGCGCTGCGCGGTTTCTACTTCACGAGCGGAGTGCAACAGGGCGCTCCGCTGGATCGGCTGCTTGGCGGCGTTGCGGCGGTGTTCGACAGCGCGCCTGCGCCCCGCGCCGGGCAGAGTGGTCGCGCCTACTTCCTCAACCGGCTGCTGCAAGACGTGATCTTCCCGGAATCCGGTCTCGTGCAGAGCGACCCCAAGGTGGCCGCCCGCCGACGGACCCTGCTGACCGGCGGCCTCGCTGCGATAGCGTCGATCTCGCTCCTGATTCTGGTTCTTTGGACCGCCAGCTTCCTGCAGAACCGCGTCCTCCAGGACAATCTTCTGGCCGGCGCCCATAACGTCGGGACAGAGGTCCGCAACACCGGTGTGGACCTGGTCGAGGTGCGTGAGGGTGATCCCGGCCTGGAGCAGTCGCTGTCGTTGCTCCGCGCGATCCGCGACCTGCCGCGCGGCTATGGCGAGCGGGTGAAAGGCGGCGCGCCGCTACTGATGCGCTTTGGCCTGTTCCAGGGCGGTCACGCCCGCGCGGCCAGCGAAGCCTACCTCGAGACCCTGCAGCGGGTGCTGCTTCCACGCATCTTGCTACGGCTCGAACGCTACATGCAGGACCACACGAGCGAACCCCT
Source organism: Phenylobacterium sp. (assembly GCA_025350885.1). Lineage (GTDB taxonomy): Bacteria > Pseudomonadota > Alphaproteobacteria > Caulobacterales > Caulobacteraceae > Phenylobacterium. The sequence continues at coordinate 3,066 of JANXXA010000591.1, read as the reverse complement.
GAAGCTCTATGACGCGCTCAAGATCTACCTGATGCTCGGTGGCCAGGGACCGCTCGATCCGAAAGCGGTGAAGGCCTGGGTTACCGATGACTGGGCAAGTGAGTCTCTGACTGGTTCTGACCGCGCGCAGGTGCGCGAGGAGCTCGGCAAGCATCTCGATGCGCTGTTGGCCGACAAGCAACTGGGCCGCGTGTGGCCGCAACGTCTGGCCCCCCTGGACGGCGCGCTCGTCGAGGCGGCGCGGTCTTCGGTTCAGACCCTGTCGCTAGCCGACCGCGCCTACGCCATCCTGCGGCAGAAGGCCGCCGCTTCGGCCGAGCCGGACTGGCGCGCCGACGCCGTTCTGGTCGGAGGCGACCGCCAGGCTTTCCTCAATGGCGACGCGATAATGCAGCTCTCCGTGCCCTATTTCTACACGCGACGCGGCTTCGAACGCGCCTATCAGCTGGGTCTGCAGACCGTTCAGGCTGATCTCGAAAAAGACCTGTGGGTGATGGGGCCGGACGCCGACAAGGCCGCCATCCGCGGTCAGGTCGCCCAGGTGAAGCCCGGCGTGGCCTCGCTCTACGCCAAGGACTACATCGCCACCTGGGACACGGTGGTCCGAGCCCTCCAGCCCGCTGACTATTTCCGCAATCCAGCAGCGCTGGGCGCATTCACCCGGGCGCCCTCACCGCTCAAGGTGCTGTTGCAGGAGGTCCGCAAGAATACCACCTTCGGCGCCGACCCGGCCGCCAAGGTGCTGAGCAAGCTGAGCCCTCTGGCTGGCGCGTTGGCGGGATCCGGCGGAATCGATGCGGGCAAGATTATCAGCGACAACTTTCGCCAGCTTGGCGACTACATCGGAGACGGCAAAGCGCCCGCGCCGATCGACGATTTCCTGTCGGCTGTGAAACAGGCTGGTTCAGCCAACGTCGCTGCCGGCGTTGCGGGCTCCGGCCTGGGCGGGGCGGCCGCGCAAGGCCAGCTCGCCAGTTCAGTCGCCCAGGTGGCCACTGCTTCCGTCGTTGCCCCGCCGCAATTGCAGGGGTTTGTCGCCCAGGCGACGCAAAGCGTAAAGGGCGCCGCCGTGTCGTCCGCCCAGAGTGCGATCAGCGAAGAATACGCTCGCAATCTCTCGCCCGCTTGCCGCTCGGTGACCGAGAACCGATATCCGTTCTACGGTGCGGCGCAGAACGACGCGACGGCAGCCGACATGCTGCGTCTGCTGGGTTCCGGCGGCCAGTTTGACAACTTCGTGCGCGACCGGCTTCAAGCCTTGCTGGAGACTTCGGGACCGATCTGGCGCTGGCGGGCGGAGGATCCGGTTGCGGCCTCGCTCGACCCGACCAGCGCCGAGCAGTTGCAGAAGAGCGGCCAGATCCGCGACCTGTTGACCACTGGCGTACCGATCAAGGTGGAGGTCGCCAGCTTCGGCGGCGCGGTGACCGCCGCTGAATTCTCCGCCGGCGGCGCCACCTATCGCTTCGAGCCCAATTCGGTCGGAGCCAAACAGGCGATGTGGTCATTGTCGGGCCTGCCGGAGGCTCACGTCATCCTCTATTCAGGAACCCAGGAACTTCGGCGCTTCGAAGGTCAGGGGGTCTGGGCGCTGTACCGGCTTATGGACGCGGGCCAGAAGGAAAACGCTGGACCGACATCAATCAAGGTCACCTTCGGTCAGGGGGCTCAGTTCGTCGCCTTCAAGATCACCCTGCCCTCGGACAAAAATCCCTTCGGACGCGGGGGCATGTGGTCATTCCGTTGTCCAGCCAAGCTTTGAAGCGACTCTCGGTGTTCGCGTTCGGAAAACTTCCGGAGCACGGAGACTTCGTTGCGCGGGGGGTAAGCCCCGGCGAACGGGATGCCTGGGACGCGTGGGCCTCCGCCGGCCTGGAAGAAGCCCGCCGGGACTTGGGCGATGTCTTCGAAACCCGGTTCGAGGCAGCGCCGCCGTGGCGCTTCGCCTTCGGGCCCGGCCGGTTCGCGGACGCGTGGGTGGCCGGCGCCCTGACTCCTTCCGTCGACCGCAGCGGCCGCCATTTCGTCATCGTCGTCGGCGCCCGATCTGGGGGCGCCTTGCCGCCTGACGGGGTAGGCGGCCGCGTCGCCGAGATCATCGAGGCGGAGATATACCGGGTCTTCGAGACCGGCGGGGATATCGATAGCTTGGTCGGACGCGCTGAATGTGCGCTGTTGGGCGTCGAGCCGGACGGGCCTTCGCTCGCGGCGGGGCGGTTTTGGCGCCTCGACCCTCCACAAGCGCTTGAGGTCAGTGAGCCGCCGGCCAATCTGCTCAGCCTCGGGCTGGCCCAATAGGAGCGCGGGATGGCCGGTAGGAGTTTGCGGTTCAAGGACGCCGCCCTCACCCACGCGGGGCGGGTGCGCAGCGACAACGAGGACAGCATCCTCGCGCGCCCGGAGGGTGGCCTGTGGGTCGTAGCCGACGGCATGGGCGGCCATAGCAACGGCGAATGGGCCTCGGCGGCGATCACCAAGGCGCTCGGGGACGCCAGCCTACCCGCGGATTTCGAAGCGGCGGGTGCGGTCGTGGCCCAGGCGATCCACTCGGCCAACCAGCTGATCTGGGTGGAGGCCGGCGCGCTTGGCTCAGCGATGGGATCGACCGCTGTGGCCCTGCTGTTGCGGGACAACCGCTTCGCCGTTTTCTGGGTTGGCGACAGTCGGTGCTACCTGCTGCGTGGAGGCGCCCTTTACCAGCTCACCACCGACCATTCTCAGGTTCAGGATATGGTCGCCACCGGCCGCCTTACGCCTGAGGAGGCCGAGGGACATCCCATGGCCCATGTGCTTTCGCGCGCGGTCGGGGTCGAGCCGGACCTGGAGCTCGACGCGGTTTCGGACGAGGCGATGGTCAATGACGTGTTCCTGATCTGTAGCGACGGTCTTACCCGGACCGTACCCGATGCCGAGCTTCCCGCGCTGCTCTCCGGTGATGGCCCGGCGTCAACGGCCGAGAGGCTCGTCAGGCTCTGCCTCGAACGGGGCGCGCCGGACAATGTCAGCGTGGTCGTCGTGACCTGTGACGCCGCCACCCTGCTGGCGGTCGCGTGAGCGGCGACCCCG
>JANXXA010000416.1 GCA_025350885.1 Phenylobacterium sp. | reverse complement strand
CTTCCACCATCGCAGCATCGCAAGGGCCCTGAAGGCGGGGCTGACCTATCGCCCCCTACCAGTCACCGCGGCAGAAACGCTCGCATGGTTCAAGACCCAGCCGGCGGAGCGTCAGGCCAAACTGCGGTCCGGACTTACGCCGGAGCGCGAAACAGCGCTGCTGGCGGAATGGAAATCGGGTGGCGGCAAGGGCTGATGGCGAACCTCTACGACATCCTCGCTGGCGGGTTTCCCGTTGACCGCACCAAGCCCGCTTTCCTGCTGATCGATGGTTCGGCGATCAGCTACGCCGAGCTTGAGGCGGGAGCTGCGCAGATCGCGGGGCACCTGGTCGCCTCCGGGGTCGCGCCCGGCGACCGCGTGGGGCTGCAGGCCGAAAAGTCGGTCGAGGCAGTGATGATTTACCTGGGTGTCTTGAAGGCCGGCGCGGTCTTCTTGCCGCTCAATTCCGCCTACACCCGCGCCGAGGTGGATTACTTCATCGGTGATGCGGCCCCGCGGGTTTTCGTCACAGACGCGCAAGCATTCCGCGCTGAGGCCGATGCTGCCGATCCGCTGCTCAAGACCGCCGAACGCGCTGACCACCACCTCGCCTCGCTGATCTACACGAGCGGCACCACGGGCCGGTCCAAGGGCGCCATGCTGAGCCACGGCAATCTGGCGGCAAATGCCAGGGCGTTGCACGAGGTCTGGGGGTTCACACCCGATGACGTGCTGCTGCACGCCCTTCCGATCTTTCACGTCCACGGGCTGTTCGTGGCTCTGCACTGCGCCTTCCTAAGCGGCGCGCCCATGGTCTGGCTGACAAAGTTTGACGATGCGCAAGTCATGGCAGGCTTGGCGCGATCTACAGTGATGATGGGCGTGCCGACCTTTTACACGCGCCTCTTGGCCAATCCGAATTTCACCCGCGAGAAGGCGGCGCACATGCGTCTGTTCATCTGCGGGTCCGCGCCTCTACTGGAATCCACCTTCGCCGAGTTTGAGGAACGCGCCGGCATGCGCATCCTGGAGCGCTACGGGATGAGCGAGGCGGTGATCATCACTTCCAACCCGCTGGGCGGCGCGCGGATCGCCGGCAGCGTCGGCTATCCGCTGCCGGGCGTTGAGCTGCGCATCGGCGGCGGGGACGATACCGGTGTCATCGAGATCCGCGGACCCAGCGTGTTTTCCGCCTATTGGCGGATGCCGGAAAAGACCGCCGAGGAGTTCACCGCCGACGGCTTTTTCATCACCGGCGACGTCGGCCGCCAGGACCCCGATGGCCGGGTCTGGATCAGCGGCCGGGCCAAGGATCTGATCATCTCTGGCGGCTACAATGTCTATCCCAAGGAGATCGAGCTGGTGCTCGACGCGCTGCCCGGCGTCACCGAGAGCGCGGTGATCGGCGCGCCGCACCCGGATTTCGGCGAGGGCGTGGTGGCGGTGGTGATCGGCGCCGGTTTCGGGCCGGGCGACGAGGCCGCGATGATCGCCGCCTGTCGGCGCCAGCTGGCCGCCTACAAGGCGCCCAAGCGGATCATCTTCGTCGACGACCTGCCGCGCAACGCCATGGGCAAGGTGCGCAAGAACCTGTTACGCGACCGCTATACCGACCTGTTCAAGGCCGGCTGACCACACGCAAAGGGGAGAACCATGGACCTGCAACTGAAGGGCAAGACCGCCGTGGTGACCGGCGGCACGCGCGGCATCGGACGCAGCATCGCGGAATGTTTCGCCGACGAGGGCGTCAACGTCGCCATCTGTGCGCGCAACCCCGAACAGATCGCCGAAACGGTCAAGGTGCTGGAGGGCCGGGGCGTCAGGGCCTGGGGCGCGGTGGTGGATATCGCCGACGGCCCAGCGCTGCAGGCGTTCATCCGCGACGCCGGCGAAAAACTGGGCGGCATCGACGTCCTGGTGTCGAACGCCAGCGCCCTGGTGCAGGGCAATTCCGACGCCGACTGGCAGGCGATGTTCGACATCGACATGCTGGGCGCGATCCGCACCTGGGAAGCGGCCAAGCCGTTCCTGGAAGCCGCCACGGCCAACAGCGGCGATGCGGCGTTCATCATCATCTCGTCGGTCTCGGCGGTGAATTCCGACAATCCGTCGGCTTATGGGGCGATGAAGGCGGCGCTGATCCACTACG
>JANXXA010000578.1 GCA_025350885.1 Phenylobacterium sp. | reverse complement strand
CGATAGGTGGTGGCGTTGGCGAACAGGTCGTTGCGGTCGTGGCGCACCGCGGCGCCGACGCCGGCGACCTCGCCCACCGTCAGGTCGTACTGGCCGACCAGGCCGTCGTTGCTGACCGCGCGCCGGGTGGTGTCGGCGTTGAACGGCCCGGGCGGGTTGGTGTTCTGATAGGTCTCCCGCTCGTGGTCATAGGCCCCGGTGAACCTGTGGGTCAGGGCGCCGTCCTCGAGGCGCAAGGTGGTGGCGTAGGACGCCTTCAGCCGCCCGCCCCGGTCGCCGCCGGTGCGCGCGAAGCTGGCCTGGTTGTCGCGTCGGGCGTCGACCCCCTGGACCGACAGGCTGTGGGTCCAGCGGCCATCCATCAGCGCATAGTCGGCGCCGATGAAGCCATAGAGGCTGGTCGCCCTGGTGGAGCTGCCGGGCGCATCGGTGGCGAAACCCGGCGGGCTGAACGATTGGCCGTTGCTGTCGGCGTCGGTGGAGGTCCAGCGGACCACGCCGCGCAGGCGCAGCGCGGGGCTGACCTCATGACCCAGCTTGGCCGCCAGCGACCCCAGCCGCGAGCCGATGTCGCGCGAACCCCCGGGGGCGACCTTATAGCCGTGGGTCGACTGATAGCCGCCGCTCAGCGCGTAATCGAGGCCGTCCCGATAGCCCGCCGCTCGCGCCGCCCCGCCATAGGTCCCCATCGACCCGCCCTCGGCGCGCAGGCGCAGGCCCGGCGCCTCGCGCCCCGTGGGCGTGATGTAGTTGATCACCCCGCCGATGGCGTCGGAGCCGTAGATCGCGCTCTGTGCGCCGCGCAGCACCTCGACGCGGGCCACCTCGTCGGCCAGCAGGGTGGCGTGATCGAACTCGCCGAAGAACGGGTCGGACGCCTTGATCCCGTCGATCAGGGTCAGGACGTGGTTGCTCTCGGTCCCGCGCACCCGGACCTGGGTGAAGCCGCCGACCCCGCCGGTCCGGCTGACCGCTAGCCCCGGCACATCGCGCAGCACGTCGGAGACCACGCGGATCTGCCGGTCCTCGAAGTCCTGGGCGGTGACGACGGTGACCGACGCGCCGAGCTTGTCGGCCGCCACGCCGTCGGGGCTGCGGGTTCCGGTGACCAGCAGGTCCTCGACGGTGGCGGGGGATGTCTGGCTGGACAGGGGGGCGTCGGCGGCGAGGGCCGCGCCGGGTCGGGTCCAGGCGGTGGCGATAACCAGCGCTGTGAGGCTGGCGTTGAGACGAGAGTTGGGCATGAGCCCTCCGTTGCCGCGTCCGTGAGCGACAAGGCCAAGAGCCTCCCGCGCACCGGTCGGGTCCGCTGGGTCGACGAGCCGACAGGCGTGGACGCGGGGGATGCGCCTGACCCGACCGGTCGAAACGGCTCTTAGACCGCTTCTTCACGTCGCTCAGACGGAGGACCGCGCCCCGGATTCCACTGATCCGCGGGCTCGAGCGACACGCACCGACCGGTTTCCTGGCTCGCGGGTCACGGCGCGGATACGGACCTTCCCGGGCAAAATCGCCCAGTGGCTGGCCGGCGGCCTTGCGGCCCCCCGCCGTCGCATCCACGCTCGCCGCTCACAGTTGCAGGGACAGCCGCGGATCAGCCGACATCGACGTCGCCCTCCCGCGTTCCCGTTTAAGCCCGAAGGCTTCGGCGCGCATTTGTAGTCACCCGCCGCAAAGCGGGCGACCCCGCCTGTAGGGCAGGCGGGAGGCGGCGGCAAGGCGGGAGGCGGTGGGGGCCGGATCGCGACTTTGGCCCTATGCAGCCTCGTGCCGGCGCGCCCGCACTCGCAACTCATCGAAATAGACCCGGTCAACCGGCGCGGTGAGCGCCGAGGCCGCCCCGTCGAGCAGCAGACCGCGCAGCTGCCGTCGATCCTGGTCGCACCGGATCAGCTCGCGAACGTGTTCGCTGCTGGCGCTGCCGGTGACCGGCGTATCCACGAAGTTTTTCAGGGCTTCAAATTGGGAAGTGTTCATCGTGCTCATGGCTGTCAGCTATCCAGAATTGGCAAGACTTGGCAATTCCGAGAGGGCTGTTGGCGGCTAAGCCCGGCGCGATCGCGAGCTTCCAACTGCCCGGACAGGATGTTTAAGCCAGATATGGAAAAGGTCACCAGTCCCGGGTCAGAACGGGTAGGGCGCGATATCGAGCATTTCTTTGGGGGCGGGGATGGACAGGCTACCGCCGAACCGCCCGTAGATGCCAAGTTCGCCGCGCTTGTAGAGGTCGGACCCGTAGAGATAGGCCGACATCGTTTTCAAGGCGAGCATCAACGCCTGAACGCTCGATACGCCGAAGATCGTACGCCGGACGGAGATCGGTTCATCAATCGCGAAGGCGCAAGACCAGTCCTCCGAGGTCTGCTCCCGTTCGGGCGGATAGACTCGCGCCCACATCTTGTCCCTGGTGTAGGACAAGTCGAATACGACTTCCGCGATCGGACCGATCTCCATTCCTTGAGCCTACCTTGTTATGAGCGAAGGCGATCCCACCTGCCCTTTTGATCGGATGCAATAGGCTTCGCGTTCCGTAGCGCTTTCCCAGCACGCACGCCGCACGTCGTTGTCAGGTACCCTCCTGCAGCGCGCGGAATCGTTGTCGTATTGAATTGCACATTGTGGCGGATTGTTACCCGCAGAGGTACGTCCGCCAGACAATGGCGGCTGTCCGCCTGACCCACCCGATCCGCCTGAGCGAGGGCTGTAGGTTGGCGGCAGTGGAAAGTGTCCGCCAACGGGTGGCAGGGTGCCCGGCGTATATCCGTGACAATTGGCGCAACCCGGGACGCCCCAATAGTCCCAGAAGCCCGGTGTGGCTGCCGCCGCGAGTTGGTAGTGTCCCGAGCTGATCGGATCCGGCTGATACGCGTCCGAAGGGCCGGGCAAGCCGGTGCGGGACGAAGACGCCCGGTCCACGCTCCTGGCGGCAGGTTGCCCGCGATTGCTGTCGGCGGAGTTCCACGACGCTCCTGCGCTAGGCGTGACGCTTTCGTCGATCTCATTCCCGGCCTGACCGCCGTCGCGAAGCCCTCCGAAGAAGTTATCGTATTTCTGTGCAGCGGCGGCCCGCTGTTCCTGCTCGATGTCTGCCGGCGAGCGCAGATACCAGCGTTTCAGCGCGTCACCATTCAGGCGCGCGGGATCGATCTGGCCATAGGCCATGCATGCTCTCCTTATGGGATGACCCCGCGCTCAACGGCAGCGGGCGCAGCGGCTTTGCCGCTGCAGCGAATGGACCTGGAGTGCGTGGGTTCTTGCTGCGGGCCTTGTTCACCTAACGGCGAATGGCGGGGTGCAGTGATCGACGCTCCGACATCATCTCATACCCGAGACTCGTCGTCAAGAACAAACTGTGAACAAAACGAAAGGCGAGGCGAGGCGTCCCCGCTTGGTCAGAATAGAACCTCAGACCAACCGTTGCGGAGGAAACTCATGAAAAACAGG
>JANXXA010000539.1 GCA_025350885.1 Phenylobacterium sp. | reverse complement strand
GATTGTCGCCATGGGCGGCCGCCACACCCTTCAGCGCCATATCGAGTGCGGCCCTGCGGGCCTTGACCTCGGCCGGGGCGCTCGCCCCGTCAGCCGCAGCCGCCGAGAGCGCCTGCCTGGCTTCAAAGGCGACGGCGATGGCGGTCTTCTCGCCCTCCCACTTGGTCTCGACTTCGACCAGCGCGAGCTTCGCCTCTTCCAGCGCTTCCTTCAGCTTGGCCACCCGTTCGAAACCGGCGTACTGGCCCTCGGCCTCGCGGGTCGCGACCTCTAGCTCAACATTGAGCAGTTCTATGCGCCGGCGACGATCCTCAACGGGCGCCGGCGTCGCATGCTGTGAGACCGCGACCCGAGCGCCCGCCGTGTCCAACAGACTGACGGCTTTGTCGGGCAATTGGCGTGCCGGCACATATCGCTGCGACAGTTTGACGGCGGCTTCAACGGCTTCGTCGAGGATGGTCACCTTGTGGTGCTTCTCCATCATCGGCGCCACCGATCGGATCATGGCGATGGCGTTGGCCGTGTCTGGCTCGCCAACATTGACCGTCTGGAAGCGACGGGTAAGGGCGGGGTCTTTTTCGAAATACTGGCGGTACTCGGCCCAGGTGGTGGCTGCGATCGTGCGCAGCCGCCCACGCGCCAGGGCCGGCTTCAGCAGGTTCGCCGCATCGCCTGTCCCCGCCGCGCCGCCGGCGCCGATCAGGGTGTGGGCTTCGTCGATGAACAGGATGATCGGCTTGGGAGACGATTCGACCTCGTCGATCACCTGGCGCAGCCGCTTCTCGAATTCTCCCTTCACGCCTGCCCCAGCCTGGAGCAGCCCGATGTCCAGCGAGCGCAAGGTGACGTCTTTGAGCACCGGGGGCACGTCGCCATCGACGATGCGGCGCGCGAAGCCTTCGACGACGGCGGTCTTGCCGACGCCAGCCTCACCCGCAAGGATCGGATTGTTCTGGCGGCGTCGCAGCAGGATGTCGATAACCTGGCGAATCTCGGCGTCGCGGCCGACGATCTGGTCGATCTCACCGGAGCGCGCCTTCTCCGTCAGGTCGATGGAGAACTTCGCCAGCGCCTCACCGGTGGCCCCGCCTGTCTCCGCTGCACCGGAGTAGTCGGCCTCTGTCGGACCCACCGCCGGCGTGGTTCCGCCGACTTCCGTCGAGCCGGCGACGATCTTGTCGAATTCGTCGCCCAGGACATCGACCTGGATCTTTCGGAACTCCGGCGAGATGGAGAACAGCGTGTTGCGCAGCGTGGGTGTCTTCAGCATGCCGAAGATCAGCTGGCCAGTCCGCACCCGGCTGCCTTGGAACATCAGCGAAGCGTAAAGCCAGCCCTTCTCGATCGCCTCTTCGACCTGCGGCGAAAAGTCCGACACCGAGGTGGCGCCGCGCGGCAAGGCGTCAAGCGCAGCGACGACGTCACGGGCGAGTTTGCTATCCTCCAGCTGAAAGCGGGTGCGGATGGCGCCGGCGTCGTTCTGCGGATCCTGCAACAGGATGTGGATCCAGTGCACCAGTTCCACATAGGGGTTGCCCCGCATCTTGCAAAAGGCCGTGGCGGTTTCGATGGCCTTCAAGGCGGTCGGGCTCAGCCGACCGAAGAGGGCGGAGCGGGCGATCTCGGTCATGCGACACCTTTTCTGACTGCAGTCCGCGCGACGCGGCGTGCGCTTCGTCCAAGACGGGCGTCAGCGCGTACGCCGCCGCCCTGTCGGGGGTTCATCCAACTTGTCCAACCCAACCGAGCGCGGCCATTAAGCGCCACAGGACGCACCGCCTTTTCGCCAGCCCCCAGTTCGAGGTCCCATTCAAGGTGGGATGGAGCGAAAGAGTCCAGAGCTTCAGCGAGAATGTCGAACTTCCGGCCGCCGGGCATGAAGCCTTCGTAGTCGCGAAAGTCGTCAATTCGGACCACGACGCGGAAGGCATCGGAGACCGTGCTGGTGCGCCGTCCCGCGACGGCGCCGGTACCCAGTCCGTTGAATGTGCGCCCGAGCCGGGTCTGGTCCTCGACCTCTATGTCGCGCAGCAGGGGGATATATTCCACGAGCTTGACCGGGACCCCGGCGAGGTCGGCGATGGCGTCCTGGATGCCCGCCGCGCTGCGCCGCGAGGCATAGAGGCCCGCATAGTAGAGTCGCGCTTCAAGGGGAAAGGCCGCGCCTGGGCGTACGGCGTCGCCCGCGCCTGTCAGGGCCGCCAGATAGCCGGAGAACTGATCGCTCGCGGGTCGGTCGGCGTTGGCTGCGGGATTGGCGTCGGCCCAGGCCCGATAGAAAAACTGCAGCATCCGGCCCGCGAGCAGATCCAGGAAGGCTCCGAACGGACGCGTCTTCGAGTAGCGGCGCTCATAGAGCGCGAACTCGGTCAGATGCAGGGGCAGTGGCCCCATAGGTCCGGTGAGGCCGAACCAGTAACCCTCGACCTTCGCTCGTCCCTTGGACACCGAGATCGATTCCAGGGTTGATGCCGGAAACGCCAGGGCCGGCGCCTGCGCCAGGTCCACAACATTCTGGGAGGGCAGCTTGGCGTCGCCGATCTTCGGCATGCCGTGGGCACGCGCCTCCGTTGCGCGAAGCAGGCCATAGATGCCATGCCGCCGAACCTCTTCCGCCGCCTTGCGGAGGTAGTCTAAATGTTGCGGCGTTGACCCATTCGTGGCGGCCATTGGGCGAAGGTTCCCTCCTGACGGCTTTCAAAAACGCATTCGGTAAAGGCGTTGACGGTGGCGAACTCGCCGAGGAACCGCTCCAGAACGGCGGAAAACAGGAACATGCGGGCGTTTTCAAAGGGGGCGTCGTCGAGCTTGAGGCGCAACCTTTGCCCGCGCGCGAAGGCGGCCCGGTTCTGCCCAGGCACCCGACGGGTGACCGGTTCTGAACGAATGGCCAGCAGCCCATCGATCTGTCGCCGCAGTGCGGGGTCATCGATGCGTCCGTAGAGCGCCAGATGGTCGCGCAGCACCGAGGGGTCCTCGTCCTCTTCAGACGCGAAGGATGCGTAGTTTGGGGTCAGGTGGGCGATGATCCGCCAGGCCGCGTCACTGATCCCCAGCGGAGGCCGTGGCTTGGTGGGCGCGCGCAGCACGGTGACAGCGCGGGCGGGAATAGCGCTCACCTGGAAGTCCGTCGCTCCTCCCAGCCGCAATTGTTCGGCGAGTTCGCGGTTGGTGACCAGCGCGCGGACGGCCAACTCCTGGGCATCGTCGAAGCGCTCCGGGTGGCCTGGCGCCACCAGGCTGATCCAGGTTTCGGTGCCCAGGTAGTCGGCGCGCCGCCGCAGCCGCTGCTCCTTCGTCGACAGGCGGCGATGCCGAAGGCGGGTGACATAGAAATGCGCCTCGCTCCAGTCGTAGAGCAGGCTGCCAAAGGCGTGCAGGGGCGCTACCGGTCGGGCATTTCCGTTGGACTCGGAGTAGGCAGTCACCTCCAACGTGCGGAACACCTCGAAATCCAGCGGTCGAGTGCGGTCGGGGATCAACTGAAGCTCATGGTCGAAGGCGTTGATCGCCACCCGGTCGAGCTGTTTCTCGAAGAGGTTGATCGCCGGCGTCGCGAAGAGGCGGAAATTCGCGGCCGCGATCGAGCCGACCAGTGCCGGCGCAGCGCGATTGAAGAGCAACACGACATCGCAATCGCCATCACAAGCCGCAAACGCTCGGCCGAGGTCCTGCAGGCGAACGAAGAGAAAGCGCTCAGGGCAGGCGAAATATTCCGAGAGGATCCGGTAGCCGCGGAACGAACGGCGTCCGGTCGGCAGCAGTGCGCACTCGTCCTCGAAACCGTGCTGCTCGGGCTTCGGTAGGTGCACCCAGGCGCTGGGGCCTGCAGTCGAGTTCGCCGGGCGCGCTACAGCGGCCACAGCGTCCCCGACCAGCTGGCGATATAGCTCTCCAGGGATCACTTCAGAGCCGTCGAGATAAATCGGCAGGCTCGCTGGCGAAACCTTGGACAGCGGCACACCGCCGACCCCGGTGAACCGCAGGCGAAGGCCGGCCTCGGCGGCGACTCCCGCCGCGCTGGCGAAGGGGGCGACCGCGGCACGGGTGGACAGGTACTCCGCCTCAACGATCCGCAGCGGCCAGAGCACGACCTCCTGTCCAGTACGGAAAGTCACAGGGGTCGCGGCCTCATCGGCGGAGACGGCGTTCATCTCAGTCTCACGCGGGATGGCAAAGCCGGTGGCGATAGCCTGGTCGCCCTCCTGCGGCTCGAAGGCTGCAACGCACATTGACGGGGTCGGAGCCAGATAGTGCGGCTGAATGGCGTTCAACAGGTGCTGGGTGAAGTCCGGAAATTGGTCCTGCAGCTTGAGCTTCACTCGAGCGCCGAGGAAGGCGACCCCCTCGAGCAACCGCTCGACGTAGGGGTCGACATCGGTCGGGGTGTTCAGCCCCAGACGTCCAGCGACCGTCTCGTACTCTTCGCCGAACTCCTTCGCGGATTCCCGGAGATAGATCAGCTCCTCGTTGTAGGCCCGCAACAGGCGGGGATCCATGACGCTACTCCCTCAAGGTCGCCGCGCCGGTATCGATCTCGACGTCGGTCTTGAATTCGACGGGGAGGGCGTTGACCGCCGAGGTAACGTCGCCGCGGATCACAAAGGTGACCGCATTGGGCTTGTCGCTGGACGTCACGGGCTCGACGTCCAGGTGCTGGGGATCAATGCGGGGCTCATATGCGCGGATGGCGTCGCGGATATCTCGCGCCCGCCCCTGGATCGCGCGCCGCTGCAGAAGCTTGCCCGCCATGTCGCGGACGCCGTAGTTCAGGACCGAAGTCTCGACCTCAGGGTAATCTTCCAGATCGCAAACCGATGCCAGGTTGGTGGTGTTAAGAATCCAGTTGAGCTCGCGCAGGACGGTGGCGCGAAGCGCCGCCTCATTGAATCGCTCGATGCGGGGCACAGTATAGAACCGCATGGACGAGCGGCTTACCTCGACCTGTTCTTCCGGATCGTCGGTTAGTCCGTCCATGGTCACGTCGGCGACCAGCTTGTCGAAAAGCGTCGGATTGATGCGCCCGGCCATGCGGTGGTTCAGGCGAACGTTAAATGTCGCAGCGAGAGAATTCCCACCTCGTCACCGTCGCTTAGCGCCCAAACGCGCTGGCCCAGTCCTTGCGGTCCGGTGGGGCCATCGCGCCAAGCGGTTTCCTTGGATAGCACCAGGCTGGCCGAGTCAGCCGACTGGGTTCCCGGATAACGTGCCGGCAGGATCGAAGCCACCGACTGGCCGGTCTTGAACTCGATCTCTACCGGGAGCCAGACGACGTCCCGCAGGTCCTGCGGGCCCTCGCTGGTGATCTTCTGCACGGCGTCGAATGGCACCAGGCCCCAGCGCCCATAGATCACCGCCTCGAACGACGGGCCGAAGCGGACATCGGCGTCGGAGATCCATTCGAACGCCTTGTCGCCGAACTGCCCTGGGGTATCTGGCGCAGCTTCGAAGGCCCGATCCCGCGCAGCGATGCTGTCGTCCATGCGGCCCTGCGCCAAGAGCCCAAGCGCCGCTGCGATGTCGCCGGCCCATTCAGAGGTGTTGACCAGCAGCGCCGGTGGGGCCTTGCCAGCGAACGCCTGCTCGCGTTCGATCTCTGCCTCGATGGCCATATTGTAAGCGACGGACAACATCTGCGCTTCCGGAGACATCTGGGCGAGCAGGCGAAGTTGCGCTTTGGCTTTCTCCCACTCCCCCAGCACGCATTGCAGCTGGAACAGGAACATCCGGCTTGCTTGATCGTCCGGCGTGCGCTTGATCCTGTCGATCAAGGCCGAACGCGCGCCGGCCAGGTCGCCGGCGCGCAGCATCTCATCGGGATTGGCCATGACCATTCAGGGTTAGGCGAGCGCCAAGCCTCTGCTCGACTTCACTACAAAGTCTTGTTGCCGGCGATGTCCCACTTGAAGTCGCCCTTGCCGCCGGCGGAGCCGGTCTTGGTCTGCTCCTTGTAGGTGACCGCAACCTCCTTGAAGTTCAGGGAAATGTTCTCGGTCAGCCGATCCTCGCCGCCGCTGCCGCCGGTGGAGAGGGAGGTCACCAGGCATTCGGTCATGACGATGGTGATGTATTCCAGGGGGTGCTCGCCGGCCTTGCGCACCACCAGCGTCGCCTTGGTGACGTGCTTGCCGTTGGCGCAGGCCAACATCAGCGGTGTGCTGGCGAGGTCCACATACTTGGTGAAGGACAGATCCTGGAAATTGGCCTTTCCCGCGCCGCCGCCGCCGCCCGAGTGTGTCGTACCGGAGTTGGTGATGCCCCAGCTCCAGGCAAGCACATCAACCTCACCTTTGTGAACGGCGTCTTTCGACTCGCCGGTGATGCCTTCCAGCTTAATGAACATATCTAAGGCCACAACGTTCTCCTTCTCGATTTTGCTTTAAGCTGTTGTCTTAACTAGAGATCAGCTGGCCCCCTTCGGCAGCCTGGAGACCATGCTCAGGGACACGTCCATGCCTTCCAGCTGATAGTGCGGGACCATCCTGAAGACGCCGCGATAATAGCCAGGGTTCTCAGGGTCGGGGATCACGTCCACGGATGCTTGCTTCAATGGTTTGCGGGCCTTGTCCTCTTCGGTGGAGAAGTCGGGCTGCATGTCCACGTACTGCATGATCCAGGATTGCAGGTCGGAAGCGAGCTGCGGAGCCTCCCGCGTGCTGCCCACCCAGTCGCGCACCATGCACTTCAAATAGTGGGCGAAGCGACAGCTCGCGAAGATGTAGGGCAGGCGGGCCGATAGGTTGGCGCTCGCGGTCGCATCGGCGTCCTCGTATGCTTTGGGCGAATGCATGGTCTGGGCGCCGATAAAGGTAGCCTGGTCGGTGTTCTTGCGGTGGACCAGGGCCATCAGTCCAGCTTTCGAAAGCTCCGCTTCGCGGCGGTCCGAAATGGCGATTTCGGTGGGGC
>JANXXA010000512.1 GCA_025350885.1 Phenylobacterium sp. | reverse complement strand
GAACGCGGTGCTTGGGCGCTCGCACCGTTCCAAGCTCGGCAAGGCCCGCCTGAAGGACGCCATCGACCGCACGCGCGCGGTGCTGGAGGTTCCTGACGACTACCTGATCGGCATCGTTCCCGGCTCCGACACCGGCGCGGTCGAGATGGCCATGTGGTCGATGCTGGGCGCTCGGCCCGTGCAGCTGCTGGCTTTTGAAAGCTTCGGCAAGGACTGGGTCACCGACGTGACCCGACAGCTGAAGATCGACGCCGAGGTGCTCGAGGCGCCCTACGGCGAGCTGCCGGATCTGACCCGGGTGCGGCCCGACGCCGACCTGGTGTTTACCTGGAACGGCACCACCTCTGGCGTCCGGGTTCCCGATGCGTCGTTCATCTCAGCCGAGCGCGAGGGCCTGACCCTGTGTGACGCCACCAGCGCGGCCTTCGCCCAGGATCTCGACTGGGCCAAGCTCGATGTGGTGACCTTCTCCTGGCAGAAGGCGCTGGGCGGCGAGGCCGCGCACGGGGTCCTGATCCTGTCGCCCCGCGCGGTTGCGCGGCTGGAGACCTACACGCCGCCTTGGCCGATGCCGAAGCTGTTCCGCATGACCTCCGCGAAGAAGGACGGCGCGGGCGCCAAGGTCAGCTTGGACATCTTTGAAGGCGCGACCATCAACACCCCCTCGATGCTGGCGGTGGAAGACGCGATCGACGCGCTGAAGTGGGCCGCCTCGATCGGCGGGCTGGCCGAGATGAAGCGCCGCGCCGACGCCAACCTCGGCGTGCTGGAAGCCTGGGCCCAGAAGACCCCCTGGGTCGCCTTCCTCGCCGAAGATCCGGCCATCCGCTCCAACACCTCCGTCTGCCTGAAGGTCATCGACCCGGCGATCACCTCGCTGTCGCCCGACGCCCAGGCCGAGTTCGCCAGGAAACTCGCCGCCCTGCTGGAGAAGGAAGCCGTCGCCTTCGACGTCGGCGGCTATCGCGACGCCCCGCCGGGCTTGCGGATCTGGTGCGGCGCCACGGTCGATGCCTCCGATATCGACGCGCTGACGCCCTGGCTCGACTGGGCCTTCGCCGTCACAGCCTCTGAACTCACCGCGGCTTAGCTCCAGGCTCCCTTCCCCCTACCGGAGCCTTCAGCTCCGGCCCCCCTCTGGCGCTTCGCGCCATCTCCCCCGAAGGGGAGAATTGGGGAAGGGTCGGGGATGGGGGTGAAACACCGCCCTCGCTCCGCGCGCACCCCCACCCCAACCTCTCCCCGCAAGGGGGAGGGACACAAGCACAGAGATAGCCCCATGCCTCGCGTTCTCATCGCCGATTCCCTGAGCCCAGCCGCCATCGAGATCTTCCGTCAGCGCGGGGTCGAGGCAGACGTCAAGACCGGGCTTTCCAAGGACGACCTGATCAGGATCATCGGCGACTATGACGGCCTGGTCGTCCGATCCGACACCAAGCCCAACAAGGACGTCATCGCCGCGGCCAAGAACCTCAAGGTGATCGGCCGCGCCGGCATCGGCGTCGACAACATCGACATCCCCGCTGCCACCGCCGCCGGGATCGTGGTGATGAACACCCCCTTCGGCAATTCGATCACCACCGCCGAGCACGCCATCGCCATGATGTTCGCCCTGGCCCGCCAGATGCCCGCCGCCGACGCCTCCACCCAGGCCGGCAAGTGGGAAAAGACCCGCTTCATGGGGGTCGAGCTCTACGCCAAGACTCTGGGCTTGATCGGCGCGGGCAATATCGGAGGCATCGTCGCCGACCGGGCGCTGGGCCTGAAGATGAAGGTCGTCGCCTACGACCCCTTCCTGTCGCCGGAGCGCGCGGTGGAACTGGGGGTCGAGAAGGTCGATCTCGACGAGCTGCTGGCCCGGGCCGACATCATCACCCTGCACACACCGCTCACCGACAAGACCCGCAACATCCTGTCGGCCGAGAACCTGGCCAAAACCAAGAGGGGCGTGATGATCGTCAACTGCGCGCGCGGCGGCCTGGTGGACGAGGCGGCGCTCCGCGCCGGCCTCGACTCGGGTCATATCGGCGGCGCGGGCTTCGACGTCTTCGTCACCGAACCGGCCAGGGAGAACGTCCTCTTCGGCGCGCCCAACTTCGTCGCCACGCCGCACCTGGGCGCCTCCACCAACGAGGCCCAGGAAAACGTCGCCCTGCAGGTGGCCGAACAGATGAGCGACTACCTGCTGACCGGCGCGGTTGCCAACGCGCTGAACAGCCCCTCGGTCACTGCGGAAGAGGCTCCGCGCCTGAAGCCGTTCATCGCGCTCGCCGAAAAGCTCGGTCTGATGGCCGGCCAGATGGTCGATTTCGGGATCAAGGCGATCGACATCGCCTACGAGGGCGAGGTGGCCAAGCTGAACGCCAAGCCGCTGACCGCCGCGGCGCTGGCCGGCGTCATGCGTCCGATGCTGGCCGAGGTGAACATGGTCTCCGCGCCCGCAGTTGCCAAGGAACGCGGCATCACCGTCTCGGAGAGCCGCCAGGAGGACTCGCCGATCTACGAAAGCCTGATCCGCATCACCGTCACCACCGAGAAGGGTAAGCGCTCCTTCGCCGGCTCGGTGCTGGCCGGCACGCCGCGCGTGGTCGAGGTCAAGGGCATGGACCTCGACGCTCCGTTCGGTCCGACCATGCTCTATGTCAATAACCTCGATAAGCCCGGCTTCATCGGCAACTTGGGCGCCCTTCTGGGCGAAGCCGGGGTCAATATCGCCACCTTCAACCTGGGCCGCGTTTCCGCCGGCGACGACGCGATCGCCCTGGTCGGCGTCGATCAGGCGCCCAGCGAAGCCCTGCTGGCCCGAATCCAGGCGCTGCCGCACGTCAAGGAAGCCCGCGCCCTGCGGTTCTAACCGCC
Organism: Phenylobacterium sp.; assembly: GCA_025350885.1. Taxonomy (GTDB): domain Bacteria; phylum Pseudomonadota; class Alphaproteobacteria; order Caulobacterales; family Caulobacteraceae; genus Phenylobacterium. Next base: position 8,585 of record JANXXA010000512.1, on the reverse strand, counting down.
GGAGAGCGCGCCGAAGATCAGCAGCTCGTCGCCGGCGGCGAGGGGCGCGGCGAGGCTGCGGGTTTCCTCGCGACCCACATAGAGGCGCATGTGCCGGCGCACCCGGTCCTGCTCGTCGATCACCCGGAATTTCAGGCCCGGAAAGCGGGCGTCGAGGTCTTCGAGCACCGCGCCCACGGTGGAGCCGGCGGCCTCCAGACGCGTCTCGCCCCCGGTGTAGGACGTAAGCTGCGAGGGGATCAGCACGTGGGTCATGCGCCCAGCGGCGCCGCCACGACCGAATAGATCTCCGGCAAGTGGGCGGCGATCAGCCGCCATCCCTCGCCCTCGTCGCTCATCCAGAGCTCGCCTCCGGTGGTGCCGATGTAGAGGCCCATGGGGTCACAGCCGTCGGCGCAGAAGGCCTGGCGCTTGACGGTGATCCAGGCCTGCTCCGTCGGCAGACCCCGATCCTGCCGCTCCCAGCTCGCGCCGCCGTCGCGGGTGCGATAGCAGGCCGGACGCCCGCCCGGGCTGGTGCGTGGCCAGACGTCGGTGCCATCCATCGGCCAGACCCAGGCGGTGTCGGCGTCTCGGGCGTGGGGAACGATGGTGAAGCCGATGTCGCCGATCTCCCGAGGCATGGCGTCGCCGATCCGCTCCCAGCGGGTCGCCGGGCGGTCGAGGCGATAGATGCCGCAATGGTTCTGCTGCCACAGTCGGTCGGGGTTGGTGGGCGACAGGGCGATGTAATGGGCGTCCTGGCCGAACTCGGGATAGCGGTCGGGCTGGAAGTCGCAGGCGACGTTCTCGTTCAGCGGGCTCCAAGTCTGCCCCTGGTCGGCCGTCTCGAACACCCCGCCACTGGAGGTCGCCACATACATCCGTCGCGCGTCGCGGGGATCGATGACCACCTGGTTTAGCAACGATCCGTCGGGAGTGCCGGCTTCGGGCGGGCACCAGTCCCAGTAGCGGGGATGGTCGTTGAACCCGGCGACGCTGTCCCAGGTCTCCCCGCCGTCGGCGCTGCGGAACAGGCCCGGCGGTGAGACGCCCGCCCACCAGACGCCAGGCTCGCTGGCGTGGCCGGGCTCCAGCCAGAAACTGTGATCGACGGCCCGCGCGCGGGGGTCATCGGACTTGGCGAAAGCCGGTGGCGACTTGGCCTCCGCCCAGGTCTCGCCCCCGTCGGTCGAGCGGAAGATCGTCGGACCCAGATGGCCGGTCGAAGCCGCCATCAGCATCGTCGTCCCGTCGCGCGGGTCGAGCACCAGATGGTTGACGATACTGCCCAGGAAGATCGGCCCCTGGACGCGCCAGGTCTCGCGCCGGGCGTCGCTGCGATAGATCCAGGCGCCCTTGCGGGTGCCCACCAAGAGTTGGATCGCATCGGTCATCGGTCTCTCCCTGACCCAAGGACGCGCCATATCACGACAATCCGACACCGTTCGGCAAGAGTCAGAATTGCTAGGCGCGACCCGGCGCCGGGGTTCCCGGCACGGCCTCGGCGATCATCCGCACGAAGTCGCCGCGATAGTCGTCGATCACCTGCATGTCGGTATTGAAGACCATGGTGGCGCGGCGTCTGGCGTCATAGGCGGGCCAGTCAGGGATCAGCGGATTGTTCGGGTTGCCCGTTGCCGCGAAGGCGACCCAGGTCGCCGCCAGTCGATCCGACATCATCCGCCCGCCGCGGGTTCCCGATCCCCCGATGGCGTTGCGCGACAGGTGGAACGACGCCTCGACGTCGTGGCCGTGCACGGCGCCGAACTTGCCGTCGAAGGCCGGGGTCGCCCAGTCCCAGACATACATGTAGGTGGCCGCCTTCCCCAGGGCCGCCTTGCGCTGCGCCTGCAGCTGGGAGTTGCCGCGCGTGGCGTCGGTGAAGGCCTCGGCCTGGGTCAGATACGGCGACTGGCGTGGGCTGCGCTGGCGATAAGCGGCCAGGATCTGGTCGCCCTTGGCCCCGAACCGCTGGTGGAACAGACCGGCCAGCCCCGCCTCGTCGAGGTCGAAGTTGGTCAGCCGCAACGCCGCGTCATGCAGGGTGGTGGAGATGATCACCGGCACGTCAGCACTTTCCAGCGGCGCGCCGGGATCGAAGGGGTGGTGCGGCAGGACCTTGCCGTCGATCACCGGCCGGAAATTGCCGCCGCTGGCGACCTGCGCCTCCAGCAGCCGCTGCCAGGACACCTTCTGGATCGCGGCGATATTGCCCTTCGGAAGGCCGAGCGCCTTGAGCAGTTTTTCCGCCTCCGCGGTGGCCTCGGGCCGGGTTGCCTGGCGCAGCGTCGAGCCGGACTGCACGGCGGCGCGGTGGAACAGGCCCTTGGCCGAAGGCGTGGCCAGCAGGGTCGATGTCTTTGACCCGCCGCCCGACTGGCCGAACACCATCACCCGCCCCGGGTCGCCTCCGAAGCGCCCGATATTGTCCCGCACCCAGTCCAGCGAAGCGACCATGTCCATGACGCCGCAGACGCCGGCGCTGGCGAAGTCCGCGGGCGCCCCGAGGTCGGCCAGGTGACTGTAGCCGAAGGCCGCCAGCCGATGATTGACGGTGACCACCACCACGTCGCCCAATCGGGCCATCTGCGCCCCGTCGTACATCGGCCCGTTGCCGGAGCCGGTCGCCCAGCCGCCACCATGGAACGACACCAGCACAGGGCGCCTGGCATGGTCGTCGACGCTTGGCGTCCAGATGTTGAGGTTGAGGCAGTCCTCGCCCATCCCGCCGGGGCCTACGTGGCGGTCCCAGGCGATCATCATGGCGTAGTCGGAGCCCAAGTCCGCCGGCGTCTGCGGCGAGATCTGGCCATAGCCTATGGCCTCGCGGACGCCTTTCCAGGGGACGGGTGGCCTCGGCGGCATGAAGCGGTTCGCGCCGCCGGTGGACGCGCCGTAAGGGACGCCCTTGAATTCCTTCACCCGGCCGTTGGCGATGCCCTGCACCTTCCCGGCGGTGGTTTCGACCGTCCAGAAGATGCCGCCCGGCGCGCCACCGCCCCCGAGGAGTCGCGCCGGCGTGGCAGGGGTCTGGGCCTCGGCGTTGGGGGCGGCGGCGACCGCCCCGACGGCGGTGGCCGTCAGCGCGGCGACCTGGATCATGTCGCGGCGGCTGATGCCGCCTTGGCTAGTCTTGCTCATCTCTTGTGTCCCCCAGTGTCGCTCAGATTCAGAAATCTGCGCCGGATCGGGGCTCCTGACCATCGCTCAGTGGAAGTCGCGGCTGCGCACCAGGTGGCTGGAGAGGCGGGCGTGCGGCGGCGGCGGGGCGGCGCCGGGGGCGTCCTCGCGGTCGCGCATCTCGCCGAGCCTGGCCGAGAGGTCGATGAACCGTTCGGCGACGACATGGATCACGCCGTCAGCCGACTGCACGCGGCCCTGCACCACCAGGAAAGCCGAGCTCATCACCAGCCGGCGGTTGGCGTCGAAGGCGTCCTTCCAGCAGACGATGTTGGCGATGCCGGTCTCGTCCTCCAGGGTCAGGAACACCACGCCCTTGGCGGTGCCGGGCCGCTGGCGCACCAGAACCAGGCCACCCACCGAGACCCGCCGCCCGTCGCCCATCGTCGCCAGCGCGGCGCAGGCCACCGCCTGCATGCGCGCCAGATCCGCACGGAAGAAGCTCACCGGATGAGCCTTCAGCGACAGGCTGGTGGTGCGGTAGTCCTCGGCGACCTCCTTCGGCGGGCTCATGAAGGGCAGCTGGACCTGCGCCTCCTTCAGGCTCTGGCGGGTCAGCAGGGGGGCGTCGCGCTCGGCGTTGAGATCGCCGGCCAGGCCCTTCACCGCCCACAGCGCCTGGCGCCGGCTCAACCCCAGGGACCCGAAGGCGTCGGCCTCGGCCAGCAGCTCAAGACCGCGCCGCGACAGGCCGCCGCGCAGTACATAATCCTCCAGGGTGGAAAGACCCTCGGCTCGCGCCGCCACGAACGCCCTGGCCTCCTCGCCCTTGAGGCCGCGCACCTGGCGCAGGCCCAGGCGCAGCGCGCGGTGCGGCGCGCGAGGGTCATCGGGCGGCTCCAGCGTGCAGTCCCAGTCGCTGTCGCGGATATCGGGGGGCCGGACCTCCACCCCGTGCTCGCGGGCGTCGCGGACCAGCTGCGCCGGCTGGTAAAAGCCCATCGGCTGGCTGTTCAGCAGGCTGGCGCAGAACGCCTCGGGATGGTGGCGCTTCACCCAGGCCGAGGCATAGACCAAGAGCGCGAAGCTGATCGCGTGGCTCTCCGGAAAGCCGTAGGAGCCGAAACCCTCGATCTGCTTGAAACAGCGCTGGGCGAATTCGGGGTCGTAGCCCCGGCCGACCATACCCTCGACGAACTTCACTCCGAACTCGCCCACCGAGCCGTAGTGCCGGAAGGTCGCCATGGAGCGGCGCAGACCGTCGGACTCGTCGGGGGTGAACTTGGCCGCGTCGATGGCGATGCGCATCGCCTGTTCCTGGAACAGCGGCACGCCCAGCGTCTTCCTGAGAATCCCTTCCAGCTCGTCCTGCGGATGCTCCGGGCCGGGCCGGGGATAGGTGACCGCCGCGGGGTTGGCCCGGCGCTTCAGATAGGGATGCACCATGTCGCCCTGGATCGGGCCTGGCCGGACGATCGCCACCTCGATCACCAGGTCATAGAATCGGCGCGGCTTCAGCCGGGGCAGCATCGACATCTGCGCCCGGCTCTCGACCTGGAAGACACCGACGGAATCGGCCTTGCAGAGCATGTCGTAGACCGACGGGTCCTCCTGCGGGATGTGGGCGATGTCGGTGATCCGGCGGCCGTCCGGCAGCGGCGGCAGCATGTCGAAACTCCGCTTCAGCGCCGTCAGCATGCCCAGCGCCAGCACATCGACCTTCATCAGCCCCAGCGCGTCGATGTCGTCCTTGTCCCACTCGATGAAGGTCCGGTCCTTCATGGCGGCGTTGCCGATCGGTACGGTCTCGTCCAGCCGGCGCTGCGTCAGGACATAGCCGCCGACGTGCTGCGACAGGTGGCGCGGAAAGCCCAGCAGGCCCTGGGCCAGGCTCACCGCCCGGCGGATTTCCGGGGCCTCGGGGTCCAGCCCCGCCTGGCGGATGTGGCCGTCCGGCACGCTGTCGCCCCAGCTGCCCCAGACGGTGCCCGCCAGCGCCGCGGTGATGTCTTCGGTCAGTCCCAGCGCCTTGCCCACCTGGCGGATCGCCATGCGCGGGCGATAGTGGATGACGGTGGCGACGATGGCCGCGCGATCACGTCCATAGCGGGCATAGACGTACTGCATCACCTCCTCGCGCCGCTCGTGCTCGAAGTCGACGTCGATGTCCGGGGGCTCGCCCCGGTTCTCGGAGATGAAGCGGGAAAACAGCAGGTCCTGGTCCTCCTTGGTGGGATCGACCGCGGTGATCCCCAGGCAGAAACAGACGCAGGAATTGGCCGCCGACCCCCGGCCCTGGCACAGGATGCCCCGTTCCTCCCGCGCCCAGCGGACGATGTCGTGGACCGTCAGGAAATAGTTGGGGAATTTCAGCTTCTCGATCAACGCCAGTTCGTGGGCGACCAGTTTGGAGACCTTCTCCGGCACGCCGTCCGGATAGCGCCAGCGGGCGCCCTCCCAGCTGAGGTCGCGCAGATGCTGGATGGCGGTCTTGCCGCGCGGCACCGGCTCGTCGGGGTATTCATAGGACAGGTCGGACAGATCGAAGTCGACCCGCCCGGCGATCTCGACGCTGCGCTCCACCGCGCCGGGGAACCGGGCGAACAGCCGCGCCATCTCCCCAGGCGATTTAAGGTGGCGCTCGGCGTTGGCGGCCAGCCGCAGTCCCGCCCCGTGGATCGTACAGCCCTCCCGGATGCAGGTCAGCACGTCCTGCAGGGGCCGGCGTTCGGGGCCGTGGTAGAGCACGTCATTGGTGGCCACCATCGGCGCCCCGCGCCCTTGCGCCAAGGCCGCCAGCCGCGACAGCCGGTTCAGGTCGCGCGCCCCATAACGCCGCGACGCCGCCAGCCAGACATCGCCCGACAGCGCGCCGGCGATGCGGCCCAGGTCGCGCTCGAAGCCCTCGTCCAGCCGCTCCGGCGGCACGACCAGCACCAGCTGGCCCTGCGCATGGTCAAGAAAATCCGCCCAGCGCAGATCGCAGCCGCCTTTCTTCTCGCGGCGCTGGCCGACGGTCAGCAGACGGGTCAGCCGGCCATAGGCTTCGCGGTCGGAGGGATAGACCAGCAGGCTCGGCGTGCCGTCGGCGAAGTCCAGGCGGCAGCCGGTAAGGGCGCGGACCTTGCCCCCGCCTTCCCGCAGCGTCCGCATGGCCGACCAGGCGCGCACCACGCCGGCCAGCGAATTGCGGTCGCAGACGCCGACGGCCGCCAGGCCCAGCGCCTCGGCGCCGGTCACCAGCTCGCCCGGATGCGACGCTCCGCGCAGGAACGAGAAGTTGCTGGCCGCCTGCAGCTCGGCGTAGCGGGACACTAGATCCTCCCCCAGGGCGGAGCCCGGTCAGGGGGAGGTGGATCGGCGCAAAGCGACGAGACGGAGGGGGTTTCATCCGCGGCGAATAGATCAGTGGGCTTAAACCCCCTCACCCGCTTCGCGGGAGCTCCCCCTGACCGGCCTGCGGCCTGGGGGAGCATCTGGTGGCGCGCGGTCATCCGAACAGTCCGTGCAGCCACCATTTCGGCGGCGCTTGAGGATCGCCGTAGAGGCCGGCGCGGAACAGCCAGAAACGGGCGCCGGCCTCGTCCTCGACGCGGTAATAGTCGCGCACGTGGCCCACGCGCACGTCGTCGATGGCGGCCTTCCACCATTCTTCGCCGATCCGCTCCGGACCCTCGGCGCGGCGCACGCGGTGCAGCTGTCCGCGCCAGCGGAACTGGGTCGGCGGGTCGTCGGGGGTCAGCGCCAGCACCGCCTCCACCGGCTCGGGCCGGCGGAACAGCCGGGTGGGGCGCGGAGCTTCCCGGTTCCAGGTCCGCTCGGGCCCAGGCTTGGCCAGCGGCGCGATGCGGCCGACCGCCAGTTCCGGGACATGGCTCTCCACCGGCGCGTCGCGCCAGACGCGATCCTCGCCCAGCCGGTTGGTCAGCCGGTCGATCAGCGGGGCCAGGCCCTCCTCGACCGTGGTTCCGCGACCGGAATCCAGCCGCGCCTGCCGTCCCGACGTCGCCTCCACCGCGTGGCCCGTCAGGGTCACGACCTCAATGCCGAAGCCCGGATCGACGGTCTCCAGTCGGGGCGCGAACAGCTTGGCGATCCGCGCGGCGTCACGGCCCGGCAGCGCCAGGCCGATGCTGAGCGGCAGGGCCCTGCCGTCCAGTCGGTGGAAGCAGATCTCGAACCGTCGCGCCCCGCACCCTTGCGCCTCGAGCCGGGCGCAGAGCCGGGCGGCCACGTCGAAGGTGACGCGGGCTATGTCATCCGGCGCGCTGATCGGTTCGGCGAAGGCCAGCCGGGCGAACCAGGGGGTGGGCGGACGGCGAAAGACCAGCGCCTCCTCCGCGCGTCCCAGCGCCTGGTCGAGGCGGGTCAGCGCGGCCTGGCCGAAGCGGCGGGCGAACGGCGCGCGGGGAATGTCCAGCAGCTGGCCGACGCGGCGCAGACCCAGCCGTTCGACCTGCGTCCAGGTCTGCGTCTCCAGCCGCAGGGCCGCCGGCGGCAGGGGGGCCAGCAGCACGGCCTGGCCGCCCGGCGGGGCGATGGCGACGTCCTCGCCGAACCGGGCCAGCGCCCAGGCCGCGCCCGGGGTATCGGCGATGGCGCAGCGAAAGGTCAGGCCATTGGCGAACAGCCGGGCCTGGAAGTCGGCCAGCATCGCGGCCTCGCCGCCCCACAGATGATCGACCCCGCTGACATCGAGGAACAGGCCGTCGGGGGCATCGGGCGCCACGGCCGGCGAAAAGCGCACGCACCAGTCGGCCAGCGCGGTCAGCGCCGCGGCGTCGGCTTGCGGCTCGGCCTCGGCGGTGACCAGTTCGGGGACCAGGGCAAAGGCGTCGGCGGCCTTCTGACCGGGATACAGGCCGAGTCTGGCCGCCTCAAGGCTTACGGCGGACAGACGGCGGACGGCGCGCACCGTTTCAAGCAGGGCGAAGGGGCTAGCTGGCGAGCTTGAGGGGTTGCGCCGGCGCCAGTTGGCAATCGCCCAATTCGGCGACCAGGCGCAGAGGATGCGCGACATCGGTTGTCTCCCAGCTATAGGCCCCGGCGGCCTCCAACAGCCACGTTCCGGTGCGCCCCCCCCGGCAGCGCGCGAGTTCAGCCCGGAACCTGGGCGCGCCCAGGCCGAACGCACCGGCCAGGGGTTCGGAAGGGGCGGAGGCCACCGTCCAGCGGGTGGCCGCGGCCGAGCCGCCCGCCTCGCGCCGCGCCTGGCCGCCATAGGGCCGGCGGCGGATCAGAAAGCCGGTGGCGCCGCGCTTCTCGCAAGCCAGCTGCAGGCGCCGCCCCGCCGTCAGGTCCACGGCCTCGACCTCACCGACCACGGCGGCGACGCCGACGGTGGCCAGCGCATCCTCCATCACCGAAAGGGCCTCGGCCTCGTCGCGGGCGCAGACCTGGATCAGCTTGCCGAGTGGAAAGCCCAGGCCAAGCAGGCCCGGCGCGCAGAGGTCGTCGCGCCGCAGCACCCAGACCACCTCGCC
>JANXXA010000510.1 GCA_025350885.1 Phenylobacterium sp. | reverse complement strand
GCCACTTCGCTGACCTTGCGCAGGTGGGTGCCGGGGATGAACCGCGTGCCGCCCATCGGCCGCGTCACCGCGTGCGGATAGTACATGATCTGCAGGTCGAACCCCCGCGACGGGTCGATGGTGGAATCCTGATGGGTGTGCTGGGAGACGTGTTCACCGCCGCCGGCCTCGTAGTAGGCGGGCGGGAAGGTCACATGCAGGAAGTGATGGTCGAAGATCGGATCCGGGCCGACCAGGCTCTGAATCGCGCCCTTGACCAGTGGCAGGTCCAACAGCCGGTCGATGGCGCTGCCTTGCCGATAGGTCGAGGCCAGGGGCGTCCCGGGCGCGACCTCGGGGATGTCGGCGCGGGCCAGAAGTTCGCCATAGGTGCGCATCATCTTGCGCCCGGGCTGCGGAGCGTCGGCCTCGCCGGCCTCGGCCAGGAACTGGGCGTTGATGTCGTCCGGCACGACGTGATCGAAGCGCAGAAAGCCTCGGGCGACGAAGCGGGCCATGTCCAGCGAGCCAAGCAGAGGGGCGTCGGTCATGCGGAGGTCTCCACCAGCTTTTCGAAGAAGAACTCGTATTTCAGATAGGCCAGGTCAAACTCGTCGCCCCGGCTGTGCGGCAGAATCTGCGCCGCCTGGATCAGCCGCCAGCCGTCCTTCAGCGCCTCGACCCCGGTGCGGTAGGGCGCCTGATCGTTGTCGCCGGCCATCGGCCGGGTCTCGCCGGTCCCGTCATAGACCGCCCAGGCCACGGTCGGGGCGTCGAGGGCCGAGTTGGCCAGATAGAGAACCAGCACTTTCTGACGCATCCCAACTCCTCCCGGCGGACTTGAACGGCCCGATCCGCGTCCAGGATAATGGCGCCGACGGGCGATTGCTTACAGTGTCAATTCTAGGCAGGGTGCCGCCGCACACTTGCAGGGATGCGACGCCATGAACCCCAACGCCGAATTTGACATCATCGTCTATGGCGCGAGCGGCTACACCGGACGCCTTGTGGCCGAGTACTTGGCCCAGCGGTATGGCGTCGGCGGCGAGATCAAATGGGCGATGGCCGGCCGCAGCGCCGAAAAGCTGGCGCAGGTGCGCGAGGCGATCGGCGCGCCTGCCGAAACGCCGCTGGTGGTCGCTGACGCAGATGATCCCGCCCAGCTGGAGGCCATGGTCCGCCGCGCCAAGGCGATCATCACCACGGTCGGACCCTATCAGCTCTACGGCAACGGGCTGGTGGCGGCCTGCGCCCGGATCGGGACCGATTGCCTGGACCTCACCGGTGAACCCAACTGGATGCGCGCGGTGATCGACGCCCACACCGCGACCGCCAAGGCGTCGGGTGCGCGGATCGTCCACTCCTGCGGCTTTGATTCCATCCCCTTCGAGCTCGGGGTCTGGTTCTGTGAGGAAACCGCCAAGGCGCAGCTGGGCGCCTATGTTCCGCGCGTGAAGGGTCGCCTGCGCGCCATGCGTGGCGGCCTCTCCGGCGGCACCGCGGCGTCAGGCGCGGCGACCATGGCGGCGGTTCAGAAGGATCCCGCTATCGGCATGCTGCTGATGAACCCCTTCGCCCTGACGCCCGGATTCCAGGGCGCGGACCAGCCGGACGGCAACACGGTCCACCGCGACGACGACCTTGGCGCCGACGTCGGCCCGTTCATGATGGCGATGATCAACACCAAGAATGTCCACCGCGCCAACGCCTTGCTGGGTCATCGGTGGGGCGAGGCGTTCCAGTACGACGAGATGTCCATCGTGGTTCCCGGCGCGCCGACCGAGTTCACCGGCATGGGGCCGAACGCGCCCAAGCCCGGTGACGGACCCAGCAAGGCCGAGCGCGACGCGGGCTTCTACGACATCCTGTTCGTCGGCATCGCCGCAGACGGCCGCAAGGTGCGCGTGGCGGTCAAGGGCGACCGGGACCCGGGCTACGGCTCGACGTCGAAGATGCTGGCCGAGGCGGCGATCTGCCTGGTCAAGGACTGCGCGAGCATCCCCGGCGGCGTCTGGACGCCGGGCGCCGCCATGCAGGGCAAGCTGGTGGATCGCCTGCAGGCCAACGCCGGCCTGACCTTCACCGTCGAGGCTCAGCAGGCGTAGCGGCTGCGCACGATCACCCGCTGGCCGATGTAGGGGTCCCAGACCCAGCGCGAGGCTTCGCAGACCCGATAGGCCTGCTGAGAGTAGCCGCGATCATAGTCGCCGCGGTCATAGTATCCGCCGGAATTGTACTCGGCCGAATTGTAAGTGTTGCGGCTACTGGAAAGCAGCGCGGCGCCCAGCGCCAGGCCCAGCACGCCGGCGGCGATCGCCGCGCCGCTGTTGTCCCGGTGGCGACGATCATGATCGTCATCGTAGCCGCGATAGCCGTATCCGTGATCGTAGCCGTGGTCATAGCCGTAGCCGTAGCCGCGATCATGGTCGCGCGCCTGCGCCGGCAGGGCCGTCGCGCTGATCGCGCCGACCAGGGTCACCGCCGCCATCGCCGCTGTGAGGGTCTTGCTCATGTTCGAGGCTCCAAGTCCGATGTACCGGCGCTTGTCGGATTTCCCGACTGAATGATCGCTGAACGGAAGCGTCAGACTGCGACGAGGCGGTTGCGCCTGACCCGGCGGCAGGGTGTTAGGTTGCGATCTGGCCGACACGGCGATGGGAGACGCACATGAAGGACTTCGCAGGCAGGACAGCCGTGCTCACCGGCGGCGGCACGGGCATGGGTCGCGAACTGGCGCGGCAACTGGTCGCCGAGGGCTGCAATGTCGCCATGTGCGATGTCTCCGCCCGCAACATGGCCGAGACCGTGCGGCTGATCGAGCAGGACCGGCCCCCGCAGGGCACGCGGGTGACCACCCATATCGCCGATGTCTCCGACGAGGCCCAGCTGATCGCCTTCCGGGGCGAGATGGCGGCTCAGCATGAGACCGACCGGGTCCACCTGCTGTTCAACAACGCCGGCATCGGCGGCGGCGGCTCCATGCTCAACGACAGCCGCGAAGACTGGGAGCGGACGTTCAATGTCTGCTGGGGCGGGGTCTATCTGGGGGTGCGGACGTTCCTGCCGATGATGCTGGCCGCCGATGAAGGCCACATCGTCAACACCTCCAGCGTCAACGGCTTCTGGGCGAGCCTTGGCCCCCACGTCTCGCATACCGCCTATGCGGCCGCCAAGTTCGCGGTGAAGGGGTTCACCGAGGCGCTGATCACCGACCTGGCGCTCAACGCCCCGCACATCAAGTGCTCGGTGGTCATGCCCGGCCACATCGGCACCTCCATCGTCGCCAACTCGCGCAAGGTGATGACGCGGCGCGACGAGGATGCCTTGAGCGCCGAGGACCTGGAGCGGGCGCGGGCGCGGATCTCGCGAACCGGGCTCGACGTGAGCCAGATGACCGATGAGGCCATCCAGGCTGTGGCCGCCGAACAGCACCGCCGGTTCCTGGAGGAAGCGCCGATGACCGCGGCCCAGGCGGCGGCTGTGATCCTTGCCGGCGTGAAGGCTGAGCGCTGGCGCATCCTGGTCGGCGACGACGCCGTGACCATGGACGCCATGGTCCGCGCCGACCCTGAGGCCGCCTATACGCCGGAGTTCTTCGCCGTCATGGCGCGAGACGTCGGCTGGCGTCTCGGCGGCTAGCGTGGCGACATGGCGACCATCCTGGCGGTCCACGCCCATCCTGACGATATCGAACACCTGGCGGCCGGCGCGCTGGCGCTGCTGGCCGCCGACGGCCACACGATCCGCATCGCCACGCTGACCGCCGGCGAGTGCGGTTCGGACGCGACCGACCTTCTGGAAACCGCCCGCATCCGCAAGGCCGAGGCCGCCAGCGCCGCGGCGATGATCGGCGCGGCCTACGCCTGCGCCGACCTACCCGATCTGGGGGTGTTCAACGACGATCGCGCGCGTCGGGCTGTGACCGAGCTGATCCGGCAAGCCTGCGCCGACATCGTCATCACCGCTTCGCCCGCCGACTATCACCCCGACCATGAGGCGACGAGCGAACTGGTCCGCGACGCCTGTTTCGCCGCCTCGGTGCCCAACTATCGCACCGGCCCGGCGGCGCCGCTGGCGGCGATCCCGCACCTCTATTTCATGGACCCGATCGGCGGGCGCGACCGCGAGGGCCGCCGGGTGGTCGCCGACTTCGGCGTCGATATCGAAGGCGGCTTTCCGCTGAAGCAGCGGATGCTCGCCGCCCATGTGAGCCAGGCGCAGTGGGTCGCCCGCCAGCACGGCATCGCCGACCATCTGGGCTCCATGGAGGCCTGGTCCCGCCGCCGCGGCGCGGACTTCGGCGTGGCCGTGGCCGAGGGCTTCCGCCAGTATCGGCATGAGCCCTATCCGAAGACGCCCTGGCTTCAGGATCTGCTGGGCGGCGCGCTGGTCATGGCGGCGTCATAGCGCGCCCACATCGGCCGGCAGTCCAGGACCTCGCCCGACGCCATGGCCTCGTCGATGGCCATCACCGTCAGCCCCGCCTCCAGGCTGTCGAAGGGGGTCACCGGGAACGGCGCGCCGTCCCGCAGCGAGGCCAGCAGGTCGCGGGCCATGGCCTGGTCGGCGCCGTTGTGGGCGTCCTCGGTGCGGTCGCCGTAGTCGATCCGCTCGGGCTTTCGCCGATCCAGGGCGCGGCGGACCATCAGGCGGTTGCGAACCAGGTCGGCGATCAGCGTCCCCTCGGTCCCGGCCAGGTACCAGCGCCGTTCGGTGAGCGCGACGTGGCTGTTGGCGTGGAACGACAGGCGGACCTGGTTCTCGTACTCGACCATCGCCACCTGGTGATCGGTGACGTCCATGTCGGACTGGAAGCTGTCGTTGGCGCCCGCCCAGCCGGCATCGCGCAGGGCATAGGCGGCCTCGCCGTTGTCATAGGTCCTGGGCGCGGTCGGGGCCCGCTCGGCGGTGAAGATCCGCCGCCCACCGAAGCTCGCCACCCGCGCCGGCCGCGCGCCGGCCAGGCGGCCGAAGATATCGAAGTCGTGGCAGACCTTGTCCAGCAGGTACGACCCGCCCCATTCCGCGCGCCGGCGCCAGTTGCGGGCGAGGTAACCCCCGTGCTCGGGCGGCAGGTGTTCGGTGGCGTCGATGGACACCAGCGCGCCGAGTTCGCCTGACTCAACGCGGGCGATCACCTCGCGCACGATCGGCATGGAGCGCATCACCAGGCCGATGTAGAGCGGCGGGCCGCCGCCGGCGGCCAGTCGGCTGGCCAGCGCCAGGCTCTCGGCCTGGGTGCGCACGATCGGCTTCTCGGCGAACACCGGATAGCCGGCGTCAAGCGCCAGGTTCAGATGTTCAAAATGCAGGTGGTTGGGTGTGCCGACCATCACCAGGTCGTAGGGCCC
>JANXXA010000460.1 GCA_025350885.1 Phenylobacterium sp. | reverse complement strand
GGCGCGCGGCGCAGAAGGCGGGCCTAGCGATCGTTCCGGCCCTGGTGCGGGCGCTGGATGACGACCACGCCTTCGAGATCGCGGTGATCGAGAATGTCCAGCGCGAGGATCTCAACGCCATGGAGGAAGCCCAGGCCTATGCCTCGCTGATGCGGCGGATGGCCTACACCCAGGACCGGGCCGCCACCGCCGTGGGCAAGTCGCGCAGCCATGTAGCCAATACCCTGCGCCTGCTGCAGCTGCCCGACGCCGTGCAGGATCATGTGCTGTTCGGCCGCCTGACCGCCGGCCACGCGCGCGCCATCCTGGCCGCGGCCTTCCCCGAAGTCCTGGCGCAGACCATTGTCGATAAAGGACTTTCTGTCCGCGACGCGGAGGCCCTGGCCAAGGCCAGATCCGACGCTCCGAAGAAAGGCTCGGGGCCGCGCCGCGCGCCCAAGGACACCGACACCGCGGCGCTGGAGGCGGATCTGGAGGAGGCATTGGGCATGAGCGTTGATATCGCCGACCGCGGCGGCGCAGGCGAGATCCGAGTCCGCTACGCCACCCTGGAACAGCTCGATGAGCTCTGCCGCAAGCTGACCCGCGCATGATCCTGGCGACCGGCGCAAAGGTCCGCCTGCGCAATGTCGGCGTGCGCGACCTGAAGGCTTGCGCGGCCTTCAAATATACCCTGTCGATCACCGAGCCGCTGACCGAGCCGGCGCGGATCCGCGACGTCTATGACCAGACCGGGTTATGGACCCCCGACGCGGGAGCCTGCGCCATCGAAGGTCTCGGCGAGACGGACGCCGGTCGGCTGATCGGGACCTTGCAGTTCTATCGCACCGGTCCGGGCGTTCACGGGCTGGAGATCGGCTATATTCTGCATGACGAGGATGACCGGGGCAAAGGCTATGCCTCTGACGCGCTTCGGCTTTTCTCGGACCTGCTGTTTGCCCGCAACGCCTGGTGTCACCGCCTGCAGCTGATCATCGAGACCTGGAACGACGCCTCCGCCCGCCTGGCCGAGAACTGCGGCTACGCCAGCGAGGGGACCCTACGCAAAGCCGGCTATTCATCCCCCGACGAACCCAGCGACTGTTTCGTCTACTCGCGGGTCCGGGACTAATTGCCCTCGCCGTCGTCTTCCCCCTGACGGGCCTTCTGGTCGATGTTGGTGGGGGCGGTCTTGACGCCGGTGCGATCCTCTTCCCGGGCGCCCTGCAGGATGCCGACCAGGCCATAATTTCCCTCGTGGCAGGCGTATTCGTAGACCGGCCCCCGGGTCCGCGAGAATTCGTATTCGCCGCCCCAGGGCTGGCTGAACACGCTCGCATCCTCGACCCAGAAGCCATAGTGCATCCGGTCCCTGCCGACCGGGGTCAGCCGTTCGGTGACCTTGAGGTGCTCGGACGCACCCCGGAACACCTGCTCGGGGTGGAAGTTGGTGGTCTCGATCACCAGCGTGTCGCCCTCCCAGCGGCCGACCGAATCCCCCATCCAGGGCCGGACCGTCGCCGGGACATGCGCGCCGCCCAGGCGCACGATGCGCGCGTCGTGAACCATCTCCACCACGATCGAGACCTGATCGCGCGTCTGCACGATCTGGTAGGTGTTGTTGTAGAGCCCAGGCGTCATCACCGGCCCCGAGGAATTGCCGAATGACAGGAGGCAGCGCTCGCCCAGCGCGCGGGTCTCTGGGTTGTCGCTGGGCCCGGCTCCGGCCGCCGTCGGGCGCAGGCCGAACGGGTTGCCCCGGACGTCCTTGCGCATCGGCGCCCGGCCATCGACGGTGGTGGTGATGAAGCCGTTCCGGGCCTGGCCGCCGACCCGCATGATCGTCGAGCCCGGGTCGGTCCAGGCTGAGTTGTAGTTGCAATTGACGCCGCGCCCGTCGCTGCAGTCGGCCGGCAGGTCGGTGACCTTGGCCTTGGGGTCGGTGGGCCGGTTCCCCAGGGCCACCAGGTCGTCGTTACGGTGCTCGATCTTCCGCGCCTGATCTTCAGTCAGCGCCAGGTCCTTGCCATAGCGCGGGTTGCGCTCCAGCCGGGTGATCGAGGAATTGGTCCACACCCCCTGCAGGTCCGGATGGCCATAGGCGTCGCGCGGCGCCCTGTAAGCGGTGTGCGGCGCAGGCGCCTGAGCCGCGGCCAGCGACGGGACCACGGCAAGGCCGATCACGGCCACGCCGGCCAGCACCTTGAGATCCATCACCCATCCCCCCAAACCAAGGCGCAGCTTCTGGCGCCAGAGACTACTTCGACCTTCTTGGCTTGCGCGCAAGGAAAACGGCGGAAACCTCCGTGTTCAGAGCCCCAGCCGCCGAGCGCGGCTGGCGACGGCGAGCGCGAGCCGCTCGGCGATCAGCTGGTCGGGCGAGCCGGCGGTCTTGCACAGCCGGTCGGCGCCGAGGATCTCCGGCTGGATCCGATCAAGCTCCTCCAGGGTCCAGGTCCGCGCCTGGCGCAGCACTTCGCGTTCCTGCTTCCAGAACACCCGCGCCGCCTTGGCGGCCTCCTGCAGGCCCGCGCCGGCCTTCGCCAGGGTGAGGATCCGACGCAGCAGAGCCAGGTGAAGGCTCATCATCCGCACGGCCGCGGGGCCGGACTCGCCCTCCTGGGCGGCGCGCCGCAGCCCGGCCTGGGCCTCGGCGAGACGTCCGCCGAACGCATCGGCCGCCGCATCTCCGAGCGAGGCCTCCGGCTCGACGCCGAGGAACGGCTCCAGATCGGCGGGCGTCGCGGTGGCGCCCCGGCCCGGGCCGAGGTAGAGCGCCAGCCGCTCGATCTCCTGGCGCGCAACTCCGCGTTCCTTGGGCATACGGGCGACGAACAGCGCCAGGGCCTCGGCGGTGAGCGCCAGGTTGTCCTTGGCCAGGGTGTCGCGCACCTGGCGGGCCACGTCGCCGGGTTCGTCCTCGTAGCAGACGATGGCCACGGCGCCGGCGGCCTTCTCGGCGGCCTTGCGCAATGCCGACTCGCGGCCGAGCGCCCCGGCCTCGATCAGCAGGAAGGCGTCGGGATTGAGCTCGCCGGCGGCGTGACGGTTGAGGGCCTCGGCGGCCAGCTTGTCGAGCGCCGGCTTCTCGGTGGAAAACCGCAGCCGCACCAGCCTGCGCCCGCCCATCAGCGACTGAGCCGCCAGCTCACCCTCCAGCCGGCCCGCGTCGGCGTCCATATCGCCGTCGGTGAGCTGGGCGACATCGAAGGGGTCGTCGGGGTTGCTGACGATCCTGGCGGTGAGCTCGCGGCCCCGGTCGCGCACGATGCCGAGGTCGCGGCCGTGGATCAGCGCGGCGCGGACGCCGGCCTGCGGCGCCCTCAGGAACCGCTCGATCTCCGGGCGCTTGCCGAGGATCACGGCTCAGCCCTTCTTCTTCGGTCCCGAGGGCTCCCCGGTAGCCAGCCAAGCGGCGAGTTCCAGCTGGATGCGGCGCGCGGCTTCCTCGGCGGCGCGCTCCTGGGCGTCCTGCTGGGCGGCGATGGAGGCATAGGGCTGGTCGGCGGAATCATAGGTCAGCTCCACCCGCACGCGGCCCTTCTTGGCGGGCGCGCCCGACGGCAGGCGCGTCAGGGTGTAGTCGGCGGTCATCACATACTCATAGCGGCTGGCGACATTGTCGGTGCGCACGCCGCGCGGATAGCGCGCCTCGGCGATCGCCAGCTGCATGCGATAGGTCGCGGGCGCCGCGCGGTGGCGGCCGAAGGCGTCGTCCAGGTGCTCGCGGATCAGGAAGCCGGCGCGCCCGTCGGGGGCCGTCACCTCGATCGCCGCCAGGCTGGCGACGACGCCGCGCTGGGCATAGAGCGGGGTGAAGCCGCAGGCGCCGAGCCCAAGGCCGCAGACCGCCAGGGTCAGGACGAGCAGGCCGCGCATCAGGCGGCCACGATGTTGACGATGCGATCTTTCACCACGATCACCTTGCGGATGGTCAGGCCCTCCAGGCGCCGCGCAATCTCCGGGTCGTCAAGCACGATCTTTTCCACCTCCGCCGGGTCCGCCCCTGCGGGCGCCGAGATCTCGCCGCGCCGCTTGCCGTTGACCTGCACCGGCAGCACGCGGATGGCGTCTTCGGTCAGCGCCGCATCGAACGCCGGCCAGGGGGCGAGCGCCACCATGCCCTGTCCGCCGACGCGGACCCAGCACTCTTCCGCCAGGTGCGGAGTGAAGGGGGCGATCAGCCGGGCGAAGGCCGACAGCGCCTCGTCGCGCGCCGCCTGCAGGCCTGGCGAGGCGCCGGCTGCGGGGTTGGCCTTGAGCAGGTTCAGGAACTCGTAAAGCCGGGCGATTCCGGAGTTGAACCGGAAGCCCTCGATAGCTTCGGTGACCTGGCGGATCAGCCGGTGGGTGGCCCGACGCAGGGCCAGGGCCGGCGCGTCCTGGGCCGCATCGCCCGCCGTCGGGGCCGGCTGGCTGTCGAATTCCTCCCATACCCGGTTGACGAAACGCCAGGCGCCGGCCACGCCGGCCGTCGACCACTGGCTGTCGCGCTCCGGCGGGCTGTCGGAGAGCACGAACAGCCGCGCGGCGTCGACGCCATAGACCGTGAAGATTTCCTCCGGCGCCACCGTGTTCTTCTTCGACTTCGACATCTTCTCGACGTCGCCGATGACCACGTCGGCGCCGTTTTCCAGCAGCCTTGCGCGTCGCGTCTTGCTCTCGACAATGACCTCGACCTGGCTGGGCTCGAGCCATTCTCCGCTCTGTCGGCGATAGGTCTCGTGGGTGACCATGCCTTGCGTGAACAGGCCGGCGAAGGGTTCGCGCACGCTCAGCTGGCCGTCGTCGGCCAGCGCCTTGGTGACGAAGCGTGCATAGAGCAGGTGCAGCACGGCATGCTCGATCCCGCCGATATACTGATCTACCGGCAGCCAGTAGTCGGCAGCCGCCTTGTTGATCGCCTCGTCGGCCTGGGTGTCGACGAACCGGGCGAAGTACCAGGAGCTGTCCACGAAGGTGTCGAGCGTATCGGTCTCGCGCGTCGCCGCCCCCTCGCAAATCGGGCAGGTGGTATGCTTCCAGGTCGGGTGCCGGGCCAGGGCATTGCCGGGCTTGCCGAAATCCAGGTCGTCGGGCAGCGCCACCGGCAAGGCGGCCTTGGGCAGCGGGACGACGCCGTCTGTCGCGCAATGCACCACCGGAACCGGGCAGCCCCAGCCGCGCTGGCGGGCCACGCCCCAGTCGCGCAGGCGATAGACCGTCGCCCCCTCACCCTGTTTCCCCGCCTCGATCCGGGCGATGGCCGCGGCCTTCGCAGCCTCGATGTCCAGCCCGTCGAGGAAGTCCGAATGATAGATCATGCCGGGACCGGTATAGGCCTCCCCGCCAACCTGGAAGGTCGCCGCGTCTTCGCCGGGCGGGAGCACCACCGGGATCACCGGAAGGCCATATTTCGTCACGAAATCAAGGTCGCGTTGGTCGTGGGCGGGGCACCCGAAGATCGCGCCGGTCCCGTAATCCATGAGGATAAAGTTAGCGATCCAGACGGGCAGGGTTCGATCAGGATCGAAGGGATGCTGCACGATCAGACCGGTGTCGAAGCCCAGCTTCTCGGCGGTGTCGATCTCCGCCTGGCTGGCGCCGCCCTGCTTGCACAGGGCGATGAAGGCTGCCGCCTCGGGCCGTCCCTCGGCGACCTGCGTGGCCAGGGGATGATCCGGCGCGATGCCGACAAAGCTCGCGCCAAAGAGCGTGTCCGGCCGGGTGGTATAGACCTCCAGGCCGCTCTCGAAGCCGGCGGGCGGCGAGCCGGCGAACGCAAAGGCGAACTTCAGTCCCCGGGAGCGCCCGATCCAGTTTTCCTGCATGACCCGGACCTTTTCGGGCCACCGGTCCAGGGTCTGCAGGTCGTCGGTCAGCTGGTCGGCGTAGTCGGTGATGCGCAGGAACCACTGGTTCAGCCGGCGCTTCTCCACCGGCGCGCCCGAGCGCCAGCCGCGGCCGTCCACCACCTGCTCGTTGGCCAGCACCGTCTGGTCCACCGGATCCCAGTTGACGACGCCTTCCTTGCGATAGACCAGGCCGCGCGCGAACAGGTCGAGAAACCAGGCCTGCTGCTTGCCGTAGTATTCGACATCGCAGGTGGCGAACTCGCGGGACCAGTCGATGCTCAGCCCAAGCTCCTTCAGCTCGGCGCGCATGCGGGCGATATTGTCATAGGTCCAGCCGCGCGGATCGACGCCGCGCTCCATGGCGGCGTTCTCGGCGGGCAGGCCGAAGGCGTCCCAGCCCATGGGATGCAGCACCGAAAAGCCCCGCGCGCGCTTGAAGCGGGCGATCACGTCGCCCAGGGCATAGTTGCGCACATGGCCCATGTGCAGTCGCCCCGACGGATAGGGGAACATCTCCAGCACGTAGTATTTGGGCCGGCCCGGATCCATCACCGCGCGGAAGGCGTCGGCGTCAGCCCAGGCCTTGCGCCATCTGGGCTCGGTGTCTTTCGGGTTGTAGCGGGCCATCGTCAGAGGCTTTGGACTGGAGTTGGAGGTCCGGTCAACCATTCCGCCCCGGGCAAGCTGGCCCCCAAATGGGGGAGCAGGATCAGCCCTTGATGTTCGAGAGCCGCAGCTGCCGGGCTCGCGTCAGGATGGCGTTTTCGATGTCCGTCTCGGTCTGGGCGGCCGAGGGGGCGTCGATCCAGGCGCCCGCGCCGTCCCGATTCTGCTTGAACACCGCCACGTTCAGCCCGTCGGCCCGCAGGCGGGCGTCGAGGATGTAGACGGTGCATTTGAAGCGCTCGGCGGGCTTTTCCGGATTGATGTACCAGTCGGTGATCACCACGCCGCCGTAGGGGTCGGCCGAGGCCAGCGGCATGAACGACAGGGTGTCCAGCGTCGCGCGCCACAGATAGCCGTTGACGCCGATCGCCGGGGCGTTGCCGTCCGAGGCGGCTCCCGCCTTGGCGCCGCTGAAGGGGAGGGGGATATGCGAACAGCCCGCCAAGGCCCCCAAGCCAAACAAGGCCAGGGCGGCGGCGCTCGCCGCTCCGCCACGCATCCCGTAACCGCGCACAAACGGCATATGTATCGGTCTCCAATGATTTCCGCGGCGCTCGATGTAGCGCCACGGCGCCGCCCCACGCCCGGCCCTCTATAACAACGCCGTGTCCGTCGCCAAACAGGAATCGCGTGGCCCCGCCGCCACAGGCGCCGCGCTTCTTATCGTTAACCGCGCCGCCGAGGCCGGAGTCGGTTGACCTGGCGGCCGGCAGTTCCCTAATCGGCATTGCGGGTGTTTGACTCCGGGGAAACTTTCCGGGCGGCGAAGACGCGGTGTTGGAGCTATATGTCCGGGTATGTCGGTTCGCAGGTTCGCAAGGCTGATCGCCGCGACCGCCCTTCTGGGCGCGGTCGGCCTGCTGGCGAGCGGCGGTGCGGTCCAGGCGGCCGACGCCAAGGGCAAGCCCATCGACTTTACGGTGCGGACCGACAGTTCGGCGGTGACCCCGCTCTCGCAATCGATGAAGTGGGACGCCGCCAAGGGCCGCTGGGGTGTGACGCTTGATCTGCGCCAGACCGCCACCCGGGAAACCAATCTGAACGACATCCAGGCCGGTGCCTACTACCGGATTACCCCCTCGCTGCGGGTCGGCGGCGCCGTGGCCTTTGGCGATCAGCAGGTCGCCCCGGGTCTGCGCCCCGCGACGCCGGACGCCGGTGCTCCGCGCGTCCAGCTCGAGACCAAGTTCAAGTTCTAAACCCCGCCACCGCCGCCAGGCCCACCAGGCCCGCGCCCCGCAGACGGCCTGCCGTGTCGTCGGTGACCCCCCCCAGAGCATAGACAGGCCCGCCGGCGCGCCGCACCAGGATCGCCATCCGGATTGGTCCCAGGGGCGGCCCCGCCGAGGGGCTGGCGCTGGCAAAAGCAGTCGAGACCACGACCGCATCAGCGCCGGCCGCCAGCGCGCGGCGCGCCGCCAGGGTCGAATGCGCCGCCGCCGTGATGATCCAGCCCGGATGGGCGGCCCTCAGGCGGCGCCCCAGGTGGGCCAGTCGCTGCGGCAGATGCACCCCGTCCGCACCCAGCCGCGCCGCCAGTCGCGCATCAGCGCCGATCAGCAGCTTCAGACCACCGCTGCGCGCGATGGCGGCCAGCCGCGCGCCCCGCGCCTCGGCGTCGGCGGCGCCGAACGCGCGAAAGACAATGGCCACGCCCCGAGGCAACCGCCGGGCGATCGCCTCGGGGTCTGGCGTGCGGACGGGATCGGTGAAGAACAGCAGCGCCGGCAAACCGGTCCGCCCGCCCTTTCGCGCAGCCTTTCCCATGCGGGCGTGGCGCCCTAGGAACTGGGCCGTCCTCGCCAGGGTCCAGAACGTCTGCGAAATGACCGCCTCCGCCGAAAGCGCCTATACGTCTGTCGTGGCCCGGATCGCCCGCGCCGCGCAAGCCGCCGCGCGCCCGGCGGGCGCCGTGACCCTGGTGGCGGTCTCCAAGCTGCAGCCCTGGGAAGCCATCGCCCCGGTGCTGGCGGCCGGGCAGACCGTGTTCGGCGAGAACCGGGTGCAGGAGGCGACGGAACGCTGGGCTGAGCGGCGCCAGGGTCTGACCCTGCACCTGATCGGTCCCTTGCAGACCAACAAGGCCGCCGACGCCGTGGCCCTGTTCGACGTCATCGAGACCCTCGACCGCGAGAAACTGGCCCGCGCCCTGGCCGATGCCGTGCAGAAGCTCGGCCGCACGCCGCGCCTCTACGTCCAGGTCAACACCGGTGAGGAGCCGCAGAAGGCTGGCGTGATCCCCGAGCAGGCCGACGCCTTCATCGCCGCGGTCCGCGCTGCCTATGGGCTGGAACCGGAAGGCCTGATGTGTATCCCCCCGGCCGCCGAGCCCGCGGGTCCGCACTTCGCCCTGCTGGCCAAGATCGCCGCCCGCAACGGGCTGGCGAGGCTCTCCATGGGCATGAGCGACGATTTCGAGACCGCTATCGGCTTCGGGGCGACCAGCGTGCGGGTCGGCTCGGCCGTGTTCGGGGCGCGGGCCTAGGGCGTGATCTCGACCGCATCGCCGGGCCTGGCGGCGGCCAGCAGGGTCTCGATGTCGGCCCGCGCCAGCGCCACGCAGCCCTCGGTCGGCGCATATCCCGGCCGCGCGATGTGCAGGAAGATGCAGGACCCCAGGCCGGCCACGGGCGGGTCGTCGTTGTGGCCCAGGACGACGATGCGGTCATAGAGGTCGTCGTCGCGCCAGAGCCGCTCAGCGCTGGCGCGATAGGGCAGCCTAACCGGGCGATTGTACGCCGGGTCGCCGGGCGCGTCGCACCAGCCGTCGTCGGGGCTGACGGGCAGGACTGGAAGCGCGGTGGTGGGCGCGGGGCCCTTGTCCGGCCGGTAGAGCACGCGCCGGATCGGCCATAGGCCCAGCGGCGAGGCGAGGTCCCCCTCGCGTTTCTCTGATGCCGGGACGATCCCGCCCCTGCCGAGCGCACAGCGCACCCGCCGGCCGCCCAGGTCGAACTCGCCATCCGATGTCGCCACAAAGATCATCGTCCGCGCAAATCCTCAAGCCGGGCCGAATTCCCGACTGCCGGCCAAATCCCTTTGCCGGCGCCCGCCGATACGGTGCATGGTCTTTCGCCATGGCTCAACGCAAGACCCTGCTGATCGTCGATGACGACGCGGACCTGCGCGGCGCGGTCGCCGAGCAGCTGCGAGCCGAGGACTTCACCACGCTGGAAGCGGCCACCGCCGGTGAGGGGGTCAGTCTCGCCCAGGCCGAGCGGCCGGACCTGATCCTGCTCGACCTCGACCTGCCGGATTTCGACGGTCGCGAAGCCTGCCGGCGGTTGCGCGCCGCCGGCATCGCCACCCCGGTGATCATGCTGACCGCCGCCGGCGAGGACGACGACACCGTCCAGGGCCTCGACGCCGGGGCCAACGACTACGTCACAAAGCCCTACAGGTTCGCCGTTCTGCTGGCGCGCATCCGCGTGCAGCTGCGCGACTATGAACATTCCGAAGGCGCGGTGTTCCGTCTGGGCGACTACGAGTTCCGACCGGCCGCCAAGATGTTGCTGGACCCGCAGGGGCGGAAGGTCCGGCTGACCGAAAAGGAAACCTCGATCCTCAAATACCTCTATCGCGCCGGGGAAAAGCCGGTGTCGCGCGAGGAGCTGCTGGCCGAGGTCTGGGGCTACAACGCCGGCGTCACCACCCACACCCTGGAAACCCACGTGTACCGCCTGCGCCAGAAGATCGAGACCGATCCCGCCAGCGCCCGGCTGCTGCTCACCGAGGCCGGCGGGTATCGACTGGCGCCGTGAGTCGCCGTCCGAATCAGGAGCCCGGTTGGCTTTCGCGCCTTCGGGACGCGCTGGGCGGAACCGTTCGGATCGCGCCGGGCGTCGATCTCACCGATCCAGCATGTCCCGAGTGGGCCGACATGATTGAACTCGGAGAGAGCCCGACCTGTGACGCGGCCCCTATCGAACCAGGGTCTCGACAACGTTATAGTCCCAAGAGGGGTAGGAACTCAGGAAGTCGCGGCCGCCCTCTCCATCGGTAAGCTTCGCGTAGAATAGGACCCCCTGTTCCAACCGGATGGCCGTGGCGCATGCCTTCGAGCACCTGACACGCGTTCCCGGCGCATAGCCCTGGCCTTAGACCGGGCGGACGTGTCGGACACCGTGGAGCCCCGATCCGGATTCTAGATAAGTCTCCACCAGAATCCGGACGGTTGGCCCCGTTGGTATTCCCATCAGCACCTCTTCACGGCTTGGAGGTCTAAACTATCAAATCAGCGCTGACAGGCGCGTGGTCTGACGGCCGTTCCCAGGCGCGGACGTCGTCGTGGACCCGTGCCGCGGCCGATCCCAGGCGGAAGGCCGCCTCGCGCAGACCGGGGGTCACCAGGATGTGGTCAAGACGCAGGCCACGGTTTGACTGGCGGAAGTCCTGGGCGCGATAGCTCCACCAGGAGGCCAGTTTCTCCGGCTCAGGCCGGGCCTCGCGTATCAGGTCGATGAAGCCCAGCGACGCCGTCAGCGCCGCCATGGCCTCGATCTCCACCGGCGTGTGGCTGACGATCTTCGACATGTATTTATGGTTCCAGACGTCGTTCTCGCCCGGCGCCACGTTCAGATCGCCGACGATGGCCAGGGGCGCGTTGGGATCGCGCCGGGAAAGCTCGGCGGTCAGCTTTTCGTAGAAGTCGAGCTTGTGATCGAATTTCGGGTTGGTCTGCCGATCCGCCACGTCACCGCCGGCGGGGATATAGAAGTTGTGGATCTCGACCCCGGCGACCACGGCGCCGACGCAGCGGGCATGGCCTTCACGGCAGACCTCCAGGGGCGGCGCGTCCTCAAGCGGCAGACGCGAGGCGATCGCCACCCCGTGCCAGCCCTTCTGGCCACTGATCGCCAGGTGCGGCAGGCCCATGTCGATGAAGGTCTGTCTGGGGAACTCCCCCTCGCGGCATTTGATCTCCTGCAGGCACAGGACGTCGGGGGCCTGTTCGGCCACGAAACGGGCGGCCTGCTCGGCGCGCAGGCGCACGGAGTTGACGTTCCAGGTGCAGAGACGCAGGCGCATCCCGCTCCATAGGGGTTGGGGTCGGATATGGGAATGGCGATGGGGCTGGGAGGAAAAAGAGACGCCCGGGCACTGGAGGAGCCCGGGCGTTCAGTGGTTTCTCATGCCGCCGCCGGGAGGGGATAGAGTCCGGCTCGGGTCCCTCAGCGCGATTACCGCGCCAGGGGCGTAGTGGTATTAGCGCAACAGACAAACCAAAAGTCAAGAACCGAAAACTTAGAATTTGATCGTGGCGTACACGTCACACCTTTCCCCGTCCGACGTTCTTCGGTCGCGGATCCTTGAGGACGAAAAGCCCGGAATCAAGGCCGGAGACCGCCGCCAGACCGCTGAGCTGTATGCGGGTGGCTCGGCCCTGGGCGTCGGTCACCGACCAGCCTATCAACGCCAGCGGCGTATCGCTGAAAGACAGGGTGATCTGCCCCGCCGTCTGGCGCCGCCCATCGCGGGCGGTAATCGAAAAACCGTCGGCGGCGCGAGCCACGCGAACCACCTGCACGCCCTTGTCGAAGCGGATGGTCTTGGCCAGGAACAGGGACAGCGGCGTGGCCATCAGCGGATAGGCGTCGAAGGTCTTCAGTCGGCTGTCGGCCACCGCCACCGTGCCGCCGTCGCAGACCACCAGCAGGCCTGACGGCGGGTCATAGGCGAACCGCGCCTTGCCCGGCCGCTTCAGGAAGAGTTCGCCTTGACTGGTCGCGCCACGGGCGTCGGTCTGGATAAAGCGCCCCCGCGCCTCGTTCAGCGCCTGGAGATACGCCACTGCGCGGTCAACCAGAGCCTGATCTCCGGCGGAGAGGGCCGGGGTCGGCCCGGACGCGGCGGCGAACGCATTCAGCGGGATCGTGGCGCCCGCGGCGGCCAACGCCAGCAGGCTTCGGCGTGTCGTCATACCAGAACGCTCTAAGAGTAAATGACTCATCGCATCAGTCTCACGGCGCATCGTGGCGCCAGCATGGCCTGGCTGCCTCTGTGTGCGACAGCCGTCAGAACGCGCCGGTGCGACTGGGCGCGAGGTGGATGGGAACGCCATCTGGCGCGCCGGCGCCGCCCGGGCAGGCGGCTGGCCGCCAGGCCAGATCGTAGCAGAGCCGCACCTCGGAGAGCGCGCCGCCCCGGGTCGTCTGGACGAAGACGGCGCGCGGCGTGAAGGCCGGGTTGGCGGCCACGAAGGCTGCGCGCACTGCGCCCGCGGTCAGCCTGCCGGGCGGGATGGCCTCGACCCTGGGCAGCGTCAGCGCGTCGTACAGCTTGGCGGCCTGGCGGAAATAGGCTTTCGGGTCGGCGAATCCGCAGGCTCCGTGCGCCTGCCACTCGTGCTGTAACAGCACCGGCGAAGGCGTTCGGCAGAACATCTTGCGGACCATGGCCGCATCGAGAGCGCCAACCGGGCGGCAGTAGCGCGGATAGGGCTTGTCGACGCCGTTGGGCCATAGGCCATGCAACGAAAAGCCGAACGCTCGGCGACATTCCATCTGCTTGGCGCTCGCGCCGACGCCGCCCTCGGCGCACCACTGCGGCGTCCAGTTCAGCGCCAATAGGTAGAAGGCGTTGGTCACCCCGCTGACCACTTCCGCAGGGTCTGGCGCCAGCACCGGCGCCGGGGTCAGGCCGGTGGGCGGCGAACAGGCCGGTCGCGCCAGGGCGGGCAGGGCTGCGCCCCACAGGGCGGCGGCCAGGATCAGGGTCGGTCGCATCGCAAAGCTCCAGGCGCGGGCAGACCCGCCGACGCCACGGTGGCGCACCGCCAAGCCGAG
>JANXXA010000406.1 GCA_025350885.1 Phenylobacterium sp. | reverse complement strand
CGTTTCAAGGTCGTCGAATAGGCCCGGCGACGGCGCAGCCTCAGCGGGCTGCGTTGGACAGCGCCCGATAGCGATGAACCGGAGGCGGCATGGCTGAGTCCGCGCCCCGGACGCTTCGCCAGATGATCTCGTTCAGCCGGCGCATGGGCGCCTCATCGGCCTCGGCGAAGTTCATTCTGGCGCTCTCGGCGGCGCCGTAGGCCTGCGGCGAATTCTTCTCGCCGACATCCCACTGCGCCGGCAAACCCTTGAACGGCGTCAGGTCGGCCGTCTCACCGAACGCGGCGTAGAAGGGGGTCGCCGCGGCGTCGTACTGGCTGAGCGGTGGCAGGCCGAGCAAGAGCTCGATCGATCGCACCATCGACGAGGTCGTGTAGAGCGTCGAATCGACGGTCCCGCGTTTGATGTAGGGGCTGATCGCCAGGCAGGCGGTGCGCCGCGCGTCCACGTGGTCGGGTCCGTCCTGGGCGTCGTCTTCCATGATGAAGATCGCCATCTGCGGCCAATAGCGGCTGTGGGTCAGCGTCTCGAGCATCCGGCCCAGCGCGACATCCTGGTTGGCGACCATCGCCCGCGGCGTGAACGACTTCGGGTCGGCGCCGTGCGTGTGGTTTTCCTGCATGGACATGACGATGTAGTTCGGCAGGCGTTTTTCCGGGTCGGGGCTGTCGAAATTCGCCTCATAGGCCGCGAATTCATCGAGGAAGACCTTGGCGTTGTCGGTGTCGCGCACGCGGTTCTGCAGGTAGTTGGGCGAGACGTGGCCCACCAGGCCGTTGGCTCCGGAGATGTTCAGCATCGGCTCGCCTGACGAGGCCCGCGTCGCGTATTCGCCATAGCTGCGATAGGTCAGCCCCTTGCGGCGTGCGGCGTCCCACAGGTAGCCGCCCGAGGGCATATAGGCCATTGAGCGCCAAGTCGCCTGGCTGTGGCCGCCGTACTCGGCGGGCCAGGACTTCTCGTTCTGGTCGGTGGCGTAGGCGGCGTTGGCCCAGGAGTGGCCGTCCTTGCTCACATCGCCGTCGGCGTAGCAGTTGTCGAAGGCGGCGAACTGTTCGGCCATGGCGTGCTGGTTGGGGGTTATCCGCCGGCCGAAGATCGCCAGCCGCGGATCGCCGTTGGTATGGGCGAAGTCCCCGTAGACCTGATCGTAGGTCCGGTTTTCCTTGATGATGTAGATGATGTGCTTGATCGGTGAGCCCACGCCCACCCGGCTGGGGATGATCGAGGCGCTGGCCGGCGCGCGGGCCGCGGTCAGCATCGTGTCGTTGTAGGGCGTGTTGGCGTAGACTTGGCCGGTGTAGCCCGCCAGCCGCGCCCTCAAGTCCGCGAGCGGCAGCCGCTCGATGCTGCTCTTCTGCAAGGTCTTGACGGTCTGGTCCGGCTCCCCCTTGGCCAGCAACGGGCTGGTGGGGCCCTTCAAGGTGGCGTGGCCCGCCTCGCCCTTGGTCGCCCCGATGTAGAGCGCCTTGCCGCCCTCGGCC
The DNA here is from genome assembly GCA_025350885.1 of Phenylobacterium sp. Taxonomy (GTDB): domain Bacteria; phylum Pseudomonadota; class Alphaproteobacteria; order Caulobacterales; family Caulobacteraceae; genus Phenylobacterium. Next base: position 612 of record JANXXA010000406.1, on the reverse strand, counting down.
AACGACAGGGCTGACGGGTACCAGCCGGCCGGGATGAACCCCCTGACCTCGCTGCGGGCCTTCGACCGGATGTCGATCACCGCCACGTCATTGTTGTCGGCGTTGGCCACGAACAGCAGGCCGCGCGCCCGGTCCAGCGCCAAGGAATTGGGGGTCGAGCCCAAGGGCGCCAGCGGATAGAGGGACGTCGAGATCTTCTCGACGACCTTCAAGGTGGCGGTGTCGATCACATAGACGGTGTTCTCGTTGGAGCAGGCGACGAACAACCGCCCGTCGCCGCTCAGCACCATGTCGTTGGGGTTGAAGCCCACGGGGATCGTCGCGATGACCCTCAGGCTGTCGGCGTCGACGACGCTGACGCTCTTGTCGCCCCAGTTGGAGACGAACAGCCGCTTGCCGTTGGCGCTGAGGACCAGTTCATAGGGGCTGACGCCGACGCGGACCCGGCCCTTCACCGCGCCGCTCCTGGCGTCGAAGGCCACGACATCGGTGGCGTCCGTTGAGGTTCCGCGGTTGGCGGCCCAGACTACGCCGCGCCTACTGTCGGCCAGCACGCCGGACCACCAGGTCTTTTCGCTCGGCACCGTCGCGTCCTCGACCGGTGGATGAACG
>JANXXA010000415.1 GCA_025350885.1 Phenylobacterium sp. | reverse complement strand
GCATCGGCGAACACCACCGCAAAGCTCTGAAACAGGCGATCATCGGTCTTGTAGCCCTCGGTGAAATCCCGCAGCGCCGCGTAGATGCGCAGATCGTCCCAGGCGGAGTTGATGTCGCGGGCGATAACAATACGCAGCTGGTCGCGCCCGACCGCCGACTTCGCGCCCAGACATGGAAATGCCCCGTCGCGAATGAAGCCTCGAAAACGCTCGGCCAGTGGGTGGTTGGCGTCGTTGGAAAGGTCCAAGTCCATACCTGCGGAAAGCGCGACCCCCGTCGCCGAGCACACCTAACGTCGGCCCTCCTAAGAGGTTGCGGGCGGGTTTGGTCGGACGGCCATGCCAGTCGGGCGGGCAGGTCTGCCTAGTCTGACAACACCCAGGCGGATCGAAGCTGTCCTCCGCACATTTAGGCAAGGTAGCCACCAAGGACGAACCCGCTGTCACCATGGCGACCCCTGCAGACCAAACCACCACAGACGAGATCCGATCGGCGGCACCCTCGGTATCGACCGATATGGAGGAAATCTTCCCGGACGCCACCCGGCAGCCTCATCGTCACGTCACCGGGCATAGGCCAGCATCAACGGTCAGCAGCGCCACACCGGCCGGCGGCCGTCGATCGAAAATCTCGCCGACGATGCTCGGGGGCCTGACCGCCGTGGTCTTTGCAGCTCTTTCAGCCGGCGCGGTGATCCTCTTTCGGCCGGATGCCAGCCTGGCGCCAGCCTATCCCGGCCCGCGACCTGTCGATTCATCAGCAATTGCCGCGCCCGCGTCCACCTCCGCGGTGCAAATCCGGCTTACGCCTGTCAGCGGTGCGCCTTCCCATCCTGTCGCGGCGCAATCGCATCGGCGCGTCCGCGCGCGCCTGGCGCCGCAGGCGCGGGGTTCGCACGCGATCCTCGGAACCAATCCGAGCCAAGCGGACCTTCTGTCGGCCGACCGCCGCCTTCGCAGCGCCTACATCCAGGCCGTCAGCGCCGGCGTGCCGCAGCCCGTACTGGTCGAATACCGTGATCGCTGGGCAGACCTGCGCGATGAGGCGACCTGGCGACCCGACCGGGTCGCGATCGGGTACAACGCCATGGCCAGCGATCTGACGCGCATGTCCGATTGGCGGCGCGCTCATCAGTTGGCGGGCCGTCCAGACCCCGGCCGCGAATGGTGAGCACCTATGCCACCCGCGCGAGCACGTCGGGCGAACTGATTTATGCGGTCGGCGATATCCACGGCTGTTACGACCTCATGAAGGACCTGTTGGCCCAGATCGCCGTGGACTACACTGCCTGCGCTGGCGGACGCCGCCCCATTCTCATCTTTTGTGGCGACTACGTGGACCGCGGTCCTCACTCCGCCAAGGTGCTGGAGGGCCTGACATGGCTGCATCGGCACGGCGATTTCGACCTTCACCTTCTGAAGGGCAATCACGAGGCGGCGCTCCTGTCGTTTCTTGACGAACCGCAGGGCGGCGCGACCTGGTTGGGCTTTGGCGGGGTTGCGACCTTGCTATCCTACGGCGTGGTTCCTCCCGCAGAGGAAGAGGGCGAGCAAGGCCTGGCGCGCGCGCGCGACGAGCTTTTGGACCGGATGCCGGCCGCGCATCTGCAAATGCTGCAGCAGCTGGAACTGATGGTTCAGGTGGGGGACTACGCGTTCGTTCACGCGGGCATCCGGCCCGGTACGCCACTCTCGGCGCAGGATGAACGCGACCTCCTGTGGATACGTCGTGGTTTTGTCGATCAGCCCGGACCCTTTGAAAAAGTGATCGTCCACGGCCACATGTGGATCAGTGACCAGCCTCAGATCTCAGAATACCGTGTGGGACTGGACAGCGGCGCTTACACAACGGGCGCGCTGACCGCCGTACGGTTCCAAGACAAGGAATTGGCTGTCCTACAGGCGCGCGCGAGCCAGACAGGAGCATCGACATTATGACCTCCCACGGCTTGGCCGTCTGAAGGGGGCCTTGATCTAGCCGGGCGTTGGTCTTGGAGGCGAACACCTTGCGTGCAGGCGCCTTGGTCAGTGCAGCAGACGGGCGACCCCGAAGATGACCGCCCACAGGCAGCACGCCGATACGAAGATAACGGCTGCTGTGCGGCGACGGCCGAACGCGGCGGGCGCAACCGCCATGGTGCTTTGTTCGACGCCAGGATAGGGCGCGATCAGGCTGTGACGCTTGCGGCGCGAGGACCTGCCGGTCATGGGACCGCTAGCCTCAATCGAAGCGCTTCCTCGTTCATCGCCAATCGACATCGAATCTTCCTCGACCTGACAAATTTTCCTGAGCCAGCACGTCCCGCAGGCGGGCATAGCAGAAAAGATTCACCCCTTCACCGGCAATTCGCACGGCGGGAAGCCGACATTTTGCCGGCGATGTGTTGAAAACCTTTCCATCGGCAGCCGACCGCGAGTCAGCGGTCGGCGAGGCTGGGCGCGGGCATGGCGAGGGGACTGAGGTGTGGCCGGAGACGCTTGAACAACCCTATCAGCGGCCGCTCGATCAGCAGATAGCAGACGAGCCCGCCGGCGAGCCCAGCTATGATCGAGACGGTGAACACCATGGCCGGCGGGGCGACGACATACCGCGTCAATCGCAGGGCAGCCGAGATGGCCAGTCCGTGTACAAGGTACAGCGAATAAGAGGCGTCGCCCAGCAGCGCCAGCGCCCGCCAGCGCGGAATCGCGCCATGGCTCTCGAAGCTCACCGCGCCGGTTACCAGGGCCACGGCGGGAAGTCCCCAGAGGAGCACCCGCGCTGCGGAGACATCGACGCCGGAGATGGCGGTCGCGACGAGGCTGGCGGCGC
>JANXXA010000392.1 GCA_025350885.1 Phenylobacterium sp. | reverse complement strand
CTACGGTAGCGCCCGTCCCTGCCCTTGAGGCAAGTGGCACACGGGGTCATGTCCCCCCCGTCTCCGTACCCAATACCGCTCATCCCGGCGAAGGCCGGGATGAGCGGGTGTTGTTGTCTATGGTTTTGAAATTTCAAAGGTCTGATTGAGACTGGTTGCTAGCCGTTCCCGAACAGGCCGGCCGGCAGCAGGCCGACGATGGAGGCGGTCAGGCAGGTGGCCAGGAAGCCGGCCATCATCGCCTTCCAGACCATGCCGACGATCTCGTTGCGCCGCTCGGGCACCAGGACCGAGAAACCGGCCAGGTTGATGCCCACCGAGGCGACGTTGGCGAAGCCGCATAGCGCATAGGTCATCAGGATGCGGGTACGCGGGTCGATGGCCGTCACCGGGATCGCACCCATCTTGATGAAGGCGGTGAACTCGGTCAGCACCAGCTTCACGCCCAGCAGGGAGCCGGCGGTGGGCGCGTCCTTCCAGGGCACGCCGATGGCCCAGGCGAGGGGGGCGAAGACGATGCCCAGGCCGCGCTCGACGGTCAGCGGCGCGCCGCCGACGTCGCCGGGGATGCCCAGGATCTTGTTCAGCATGGCGACCAGGGCCACGAACACGATCAGGGTGGCGCCCACGTTCAGCACGATCTGCAGGCCGTCGGTGGTGCCCTTGATCAGGGCGTCGATTGAGCTGTCGTACTTCTTCGCGGCCAGCGGGTCGTAGGTCTGCACCTGCTCGATGGCGGCGTCGCGCGGCACGATGATCCGGGCCAGCAGCACGCCGGCCGGCGCCGAGACGATGGAGGCGGTCAGCACGTGGGCCGCCGCGTTGGGCAGTACGTCCTTCAGGATGGTCGCATAGGCCACCATGGTGGAGCCGGAGACGCAGGCCATGCCGACCGCGATCAGCATGAACAGCTCGGAGCGCGACAGGCTGGGCAGGTAGGAGCGAATGAAGATCGGGCCTTCCACCTGGCCCATGAAGACGGTGGCCGCGGTGGCCAGCGCCGGCGGACCGCGCAGGCCCATGGTCTTTTCGAACACCACGCCGAAGCCTTGGGTGATCCAGCGCAGGATCCGCCAGTGCCAGAGCAGGGCGGCCAGCGCACAGACCACCAGGATCACCGGCAGCACCCGGAAAGCGAAGACGAACAGCGAGCCCGGATCGGTCAGCGCATAGGGCTGGTTCGGCGTCCCCGCCAGAAAGCCGAAGACGAAGGCGACGCCGGCCTGGGTCGAAGCCGCCAGCCCGTCAACCGCATGGCCGACCCCCTGCAATCCCGCGCGCAGGGCCGGCAGGCCGAACAGCGCCAGCACCAGCACCGCCTGGACCAGCACCGCGCCGATCGCCAGCTTCCAGGGAAACGCCCGGCGGTTCTCCGACAGCGCCCAGCAGATGCCGATGGTGAGCGCGACGCCCACAAGACTCTGCGCATTTTCCAGTCGGAACATCGAACGCCATCCCCCACGGCCGCGACTTGGGCGACCCTGGCTGCGATAGAGGATCAGATGCCGCGCCGGTGCAAGAATGCAGCCTGTCGCGGAGGCGCGGGCGTGTTAGCTTCGCCGCCACGACGGACGGGCGCCGGCCTTTCATCAGAGCGCCCGCAAGGGAGGCGGCAATGGCGCACAGCGTACCGATCACAGCAGTTCTGGCCGGCGTTCTGGCGCTGGCGACAGCGGGATCGGGGACGGCGGCCTCGCCCAAACCCTGGACGCCGCCCCGCACCAGCAATGGCCGCCCCGACCTCACCGGCGTCTGGACCAACGCTTCGATCACCCAGCTGACCCGGCCGCCGGGCGTCAAGCTGGCGGTGTCCAAGCCCGAGGCCGACAAGCTGGCCAGGGACAACCCGTTCATGAAGCTCATCGAGTCCGAGGAAGGCCCCTCGAAGCTCGATGACAACCTGCTCAAGGACGAGAATTCCGACCGCGGCTACAACGCCTTCTGGCTCGACCCGGGCCGCAGCCTGGCCAACGTCAAGGGCGAGTTCCGCACCTCCTGGATCGTCGAGCCGGCCAGCGGCCAGGCGCCGTTTTCCGAGGCCGGCCGCCAGATGCAGGCCAAGGCCCGGGCCGAGCGCACCGAGCACCTCTACGCCGGACCCGAGTACCTTCCTCTGCCCGAGCGCTGCCTGATCGGCTTCTCCGGCGCCGGCGGTCCGGGGATGCTCAATACCATCTACAACAACACCTATCAGATCGTGCAGACGCCCGACGCCATCGTCATCGACGTGGAGATGGTTCACGACGCGCGGGTGATCCCGCTCTACGCCGACCGCGCCCGGGCGCTGGCCCACCACAAGCCCGCCGCCGTGGTGCAGTGGCTGGGCGACAGCGTCGGCTGGTGGGAGGGCGATACGCTGGTCATCGACACCGTCAACGTCAACCCGCAGCAGGCCCGCCAGGGGCCGGTGCCGTTGTCGCCGCGCGGCCACGTCGTCGAGCGGCTCAGCCGGGCGTCGCAGGAACAGATCTTCTATGAGTTCCTGGTCGATGACCCGGTCTACTACACTGGGACCTGGCGGGGGGAAGAGAGCCTGAACGCGCGCAAGGCGGGCGTCTATGAATACGCCTGCCACGAGGGCAACTACGCCATGGCCGGCATCCTGGGCGGCGCGCGCCGACAGGAGGCGCAGGGCATCAAGCCGAGCCAGGGCCCCGGCATCTTCGGCACGCCGATCCCGGAGAAGACCAAGGCCGGCGGCGGCGGGGAGTAGCTGTCGCGGCAATACCCAGCCGTCGTCTCGGCGGTCATGGCGCGCACGCATTGGACGTCAGGCCGCGGAACGGGCGCCAGCTATGGTGATGGCTGCCGCGGGGAGCGTGAAGGCAAAGGTCGATCCGACGCCTGGCGTGCTTTGCACCGAAAGCTTCCCACCCATCGATTCGACCAGGCCCTTGCAGATCGCCAGACCAAGGCCTGTGCCGCCATGCGTGCGGGTGGTCGATCCGTCGGCCTGGGTGAAGCGATCAAAGATCTGTTCGATCCTGTCGGCGGGAATGCCGGCCCCGGTATCCGAAACTTCGAATTGAATGGATCCGTCCGCAGCCTGTGCGATCCTCAGATCGACCCGTCCCTGGCTGGTGAATTTCACGGCATTGCTGAGCAGATTCACCAGAACCTGGCGCAGGCGCGAATAGTCCCCCATGATCGTCGGCAGGTCATCGCCAAGCGGGACTGACAGCAAAAGTCCCTTCTTCTCCGCCAAGCCGGTCACCATCGCCACGCTCTGATCGACGAGCACGTCGAGATCGACGGGCGCGGACTCAAACTCCACGGCGCCGGCCTCGATCTTGGAGAAGTCGAGGATGTCGTTGACCAGCGCCAGGAGCGTGTGGCTTGACGTCGCCACCCGGTCGGCGAACATCATTTCGCGCTCGCCCAGATTGCCGGCGCCCCTGAGCAGGCCGGCGAACCCGATGATCGCCGTCAGCGGCGTGCGAAGCTCGTGGCTCATGTTGGAGAGGAAATCGGCCTTCGCCACGGTTGATCGTTCGGCGACGGCGCGGGCCTCCAGCAGTTCGTCCTCGAGTGCGCGCCGCCGGGTCACATCGCGAAAGGTGTTGATGACCTCGACCACCTGCCCGGACGCGTCGCGCATCTGGGTCGGCTTGCCTTCCAGCCAGACCCAACCGCCATCGGCCGTGCGGACGCGCTGCTCGCGCCGGATGTCCCGGGCAATCTCCATCGGCGAGAATATAGCGATCCGGCGCTCTTCCGCGGTGGCGAGATCCTCGGGGTGGATAAACTCGACAGCGCGATGGCCCACCAGCATTTCGGGTTCATAGCCGTACTGACGGCAGGCGGGCGTGACGTAGGTGATCACCCCGTCCGGCGTCATCCGCAGGACCATGTCGGGGATCGCCTCGGCCAGCGTGCGCAGGTGCGTCTCACTTTCGCTGATCTTGTCTTCCAACGCCCGCCGCTGGGTCACATCGCGGAACGCATTGACGATCTCGATCAGCTGGCCGGCGGAGTCTCGCACCTGCGTCGGCTTGCTCTCCAGCCAGACCCAGTCGCCATCGGCCTTGCGGACGCGCTGCTCGCGCCGGACGTCGCGGTCGAATTCGTTGCCGGCATAGGCCAGCGCGCTGCGCTGCTTCGTCGCTTCCAGGTCATCGGGATGGACGAAGTCCAGCGTTCGGCGGCCGACCAGGTCTTCCGGCTCGTAGCCATACTGTCGGCACGCCGGCGACGCGTAGGTGATCACGCCGTTGCGGTCGGTGCGCAGGATCAGGTCGGGGATCGCGTCGGCGAGCGTCCGCAAGCGCCCTTCGCTTTCGACGAGGGCGGTCTCGACGTTGCGCAGGTCGGTGACGTCCATGAGCGTGCCGACCAGCGCATGGACTGAGCCGTCGGGCGCACGCTGGCACGTGGTCGCGCCAATCACCGAGCGCGTCTCGCCGCCTCGAAGCACTCTCAGTTCGAGGCGATAGTCTTCGCCGGTCCGCAGCGAGCGCAGCGCGAATTCCCGCACCAGATGCTGATCGTCGGGATGGTAGCGGCTGGCCACGACATCGAAGGTGGGGACACCGGCGGCGGGCTCGAGGCCATAGATCCGGTACATTTCGTCGGACCAGATGGTCTCCCGGGTGGCCGGCCGATAGAGCCAATGGCCGAGGCCCGCCATCCCGCCGGCGACCGCGGCCAGGGCGTTGGCTTCGCTCAAGGCCTGGGCGGTCTCGTCGGCGGCGTTGCGCGCGGCCAGCAATGAGGCTTCCAACCGCTGCTGGACGCCGAGGACGGAAGCCAGCGGCAGGGTCGCCGCGACCTGGAAGACCAGAAAGAATTGCAGCACCTGCGCCCGTTCGGCGAGGTCCGGCCCCACGAGAGTGGTGGGCCCCGACCCCAACAGCAGCGCGGTGATCGAATAGGCGGCGGTGGCGAGGATACCCCACGCGGCCCCTGCCAGCCCAAGTTGGAAGGTGATCAGCACCAGGATCGGGGAAATGACAAACAGGATGGGCAGTTGGTGCTGGCTGAAGACGGCCATCAGGGCAACGGCCAGGATGGCGGCCATCGCCAGCGTGCGCCGCCAGATGCCGCGCGCCAGGAGCCGACGGCCCGACCCGTCGGCCAGGATCAACAGGGCCGGGGAAAAAATCAGCAGTCCCAGGGCATGCGCCGGCCACCAGATGGTCAGGGTCGCAAGGAAAGGTGCGGGCGTCGTGGCTTGAAGGTAGCTGGCCGCGCCCAGGCCGGACAAGAGCGGGCCAGTAAGAAAACCCGCAAGCGCGAAGATTGCCAGCTGCCGAGGCTGGGTGAGGTCGATGGCCTGGCCCGCGAACCTCACCATCGTCAGGAAACAGACCAGCACTTCGACCGAGTTCATCGACGCGAGGACGACGTACGAGGCCAGGGGGTTTCCCGTTGCCAGCGCCGCGGCGACATTGCCGAGCCAGGCCGCGGCGACGCGCATCCCCCGTCCGCCGCGCGGCGCCTTCAGAAGCGCGACGAGCAACAGGGCGTTCGCCGGCCAGACCGCCGCGACGCGGCCCGCCTCTCTGGTGAAGATCAGGCTGAGGGCGGCGACCGCGAAAAACGCCGCGCCGAGGATCGCAATCGATGCGAACTCTTGCCCGCGGGCCCGGCTGGCCGGGTCAGGAATAGACGGCGTCATCGGGCGATCTTTGCAGAAAGCGACTAACGCGGCGCATGAGGGTGTGCCGGGTGAAGGGCTTCAGCATGTAGCCGCTTGCCCCCGCCTCCATGGCCTGTGAAATCGTCGGGCGGTCGGCCGCCGCCGTGAGCATCATCACCGGTGACGACGCCAGGTGAGGTCGCCGCCGAATCCCCTGCAGCGTCTGCAGCCCGTCCATCTCCGGCATCCTGACATCGAGCAGGACGAGCGCCGGATGGGTCGAGGCCAGCATTGACAGAGCGGCTCCACCGCTTACCGCGGTGCTGACATCAAAATCCCAAAGGTAGAGGCGGATAAGATCCAGCACCAAGGGATCGTCGTCGATCGCCAGAATGTTCAGTCGGCCCGCGATCATCTCAGGACCTGAGCAGCGAGGGAGCCGCGCCTTGCTCCAACGACTTGACGACCGCGTCGAGGTCGAGCGGCTTTTGGAAGATGGCCTCGGCTCCGAAGTCCGACGCCAGACTCAGGCATTGTTCCGCGGAGATCTTTCCGCCGCCCGAGATGGCCACCACGAACGGAGGGCTTTCTCCGCCGCGCGCGACCTGGATCATTTCCAACCCATCGACATCCGGCATGAGAATATCGACGAGAAGTGCGTCCCACCGCTCATTGGCAAGCAACGACCGCGCGGCAAAACCTTCCGAAGCGGTCACCGAATGCCCGCGGGCGCTCAGCGCCAACTGGATGTTTTCACGGAGCAGTTCGTCATCATCGGCGACGAGTATGCGCATTGCGTTGGCCTGACCCGGGAGTTGCATCATGATGGGATGGTTGATTGCGAGGTGCGCGTGATAAAGCCGCGCAGCCCCTGTCGTCCTGGATACGCCTGATGCTCAAGCTGCTCTATGTCGATGACGACGACGACATTCGGGAACTCGCCACCTACAGCCTCGCGCTGGACCCGGATATCGAGGTGACCATCGCGGCATCCGGGGCTGACGCCCTCCAGGTCATCGGCAAGACCCGTTTCGACGCCGTCCTGCTGGATGTGATGATGCCGGAGATGGACGGTCCGGGGGTCCTGGCGGCAATGCGCCAACGCTTCACGGACAAGACGCCGCCGGTGATCTTCGTCACCGCGCGCGCTCTGCCCGAGGAGCTCCAGCGACTGCGGAATCTCGGCGCCGCCGGCGTCATCACCAAGCCCTTCGACCCGATATCCTTCGCCTCGGACGTTCGCGAAATTCTGGCCCGTTGAATGGCAGCCGACCCGCTTGAGGCTTTGCGCCTTCGATTCAGAACGCGCTGCTCGGCCGATCTCGAAGCGGTGCGTGTGGTCCTCGCCGAGCCGGCTCGCCTCCCGGACAACACCTTCGCCACGGCGATGCATCGGCTCTCCGGCACGGCCGGGAGCTTCGGCTATGGCGAACTCAGCCGGCTCGCCGCCATCGTGGATGACGAACTGACCCAAGCCCAGACGCCGACGCTCGCCAATCTTCAGCGGCTGGAGCGCGAACTGCAGCCTGTCGCGTTGCCGGTTGCGCCGGACGCTGTCTGACGGTCGCGGCGCGATCCGCGGGCATTGCCATCGCCAAGCGCTGCGAGTGGCGGCGGCGCGCCGCGTTGGCAAAGCCGAAGACATTGCCAAAGCGCCGCGCCCCTGCGGGCCTAGGCCACCATCTGGAACTTGACCTGCGGCAGCTGACCCATGGCGGCGACGAAGGCCTCCAGCGTGAAGGGCTTGACGATGTAACCATTGGCGCCGTGCCGCGTCGCCTCGTCCTTGTCGGCCTGATTGTCGGAGGCCGAGAACATGAAGACCGGAATATCCTTGAAATGGCTGTGCGAACGGATCGCCCGCAGCGTCTCGATGCCGTTCAGGTACGGCATGTTGAGGTCGAGCAGGACCACGATGTTTCGCGTCTCGTGGGCGTTATAGAGTTCGACCAGCGTCTCGATAAGGCGCTCCGACTTAGATTCGGACACGAAGTGATTGACGATGCCATTGCTGCGGACCAGCCGACGCGTGGCGAAAATCTGGTCCACGTCATCGTCGACCATGACCATGGTGATGGGATTGTGCGCCGGCATTGAGAGCACTCCTTTGATGAATTGGTTCTCGGTTGCGGAAGATTATTCAAACAACAATTATGGGATAGATCCGGATCGCGTTGCTGTTGAAGCAATTAGATAGGAAATACATTAACAATTTCATCGGTTCAGCCGCCGAAATTCAATAATCAGTTGTTAGGCGTGTCTGGTAATACGGCGTTCAGGGCAGTTAACGGCCACATGAATCGGATTGCTGAATTTTCCACCGTTGCGTGAAGTAGACTGCGTCAGCCGTCCCGCCGCTGAGCCAATGCGCCGAGCGCGCGATCGGCGGCCTCGCCAGCGGCAACCGCGATCCGCGCGGCCTCCGGCGCAGCCTGCCGGAACGCATCACACAGCCTGCGGGACACTTCCATCAGCTCAGCGCATCCGAGATTGCCCGCGAGCGCGATCAGTTTGTGGGCCTCCTGGGCTTTGGTCTGACTGTCGGCGCCCGAGGCCATGATGTCCTTGAACTGACCCACCCGCAGGACGAAGCGGGCCTTGAAATGTTTGGCGTGCCTGGCGCCCATGCCGCGCTCAAAGGCCGCGAGGACCGGCTCATCGAGAACGGGGGCGCCCGACGGACCTGCGATTGAGCCAGTCAATATGGTGTCTCCACGCCAGATCAGGCTCCGCGGGGCGCCCGTGTATGGGTCAGGCACTTTGCCAACCGGACCATTACAAAGGTTTAATCGCAGCGCTCCCATCCGTGGGCGACCCCTGGCGCCGCCTCGTAACGGAGCGCGTCACGCGGGCTCCGAGAGGGTTTGGGCAAGCCCCGATTACCGGGAATTAACTGGCTCTGGCGGCGAGCCGCGCGACATCTCGCGCTCCAACGGGAGACGCATCCGAATGTCGCTGGCCCTGGCCACGCTGCTCTACGAATGGAGGCGCTATACGGCGGCCGTCGTGGCGCTGGCGTTCTCCGGCCTGCTGATCCTGGCGCAGGTGGGCATGTTCACCGGCATCGTCCGCGCGATCACCGCCTCGATCGACCGCAGCCGCGCCGACCTGATGATCCTGGCCCCGAAGAACGAGAGCCTGATCAACTCGGGGCCGGATGGCCTGCCGCAACGCATCCAGCCGCTGATCTACCTCAACCCGCAGGTCGTCGAGGTCGAGAGCCTGGACGGCGACGGCGCGCGCTGGGTCAATACGCCCGCGCCCGGCAAGAAGACGGTCACCACCTTCGTCAACACCTTCGACGTCGATCCGCGGCCCGGTGCGGTGACGCTGCCGGTGGACTACCCGGAATCGGTCCGCCTGGCCCTGCTCGAGCCCTATTCGGTGGTGATCGACCAGTCGGCCCAGAAGACGCTGGGGACCCATCTTGGCGCCACGGCGACGCTGAACGGCAAGACGGTGCACGTGCGCGCGCTGCTGGAGACCTATCCGAACGTCAATCAGCCCACCGTCTACATGTCGCGCGACACCATGCGGATGCTCGGCATGGGCCCCAAGAACGGCAAGACCGGCCCCTTGATGGTGCGGCTGCGCGATCCGGCCAGAGCCCAGCAGGTGGTCGATCAGCTGAACGCCCAGTCGAAGGGCGCCTACAAGGCCTGGACCAAGGCCGATCTCGCCAAGGCCAACGAGACCGCGCTGATGAGCGAGCAGATCATCGGCATCTTCCTCAGTTTCTCGGTGTTCCTCGGCTTCCTGATCGGCGTCGGCATCACCTCCCAGACGCTGCGCGGCGCGATCCTGGCCAGCATCAAGGAGTTCGCCAGCCTGCGCGCGCTGGGCGTGTCGATGGGCTCGCTGCGCTGGATCATCCTGGAGCTGTCGGTCTGGGTCGGCCTCGCCGGCCTGCTCGCCACGGCGGTGTTCACCTGGCTCGTCTACCTGCTCGGCCAGCACGGCGGCCTGCCGATGGGCTTCCCGGCGACCTGGGTCGTCGGCGTCGCCACCCTGCTGATCGTGATCTCCATCGCCTCGGGGCTGCTGTCCCTGGGCATCCTCAAGAAGAGCCAGCCCGCGGACCTGTTGCGATGAACGCCCCAAGCGCGCCCCGACCGCCTGCCCCGCCTGCCCCGCCTGCCTTGGTCGCGAGGGGCCTGAGCAAGCGGTTCAAGACCGGGCGCACCCACATCGAGGTGCTGAAGTCGGTGGACTTCGAGGCCCTGCACGGCGACGTCACCATGGTCATGGGCCCTTCGGGGTCCGGCAAGTCGACCCTCGTCGCCGCGCTTTCGGGCCTGCTTCGGCCCGATGCCGGATCGGTGAGCGCCCTGGGCGAGGATCTGTGGCGCTACAAGGCCGGCAGGATCGACCGCTTCCGGCTCGACCACTGCGGCTTCATCTTTCAGGGCTTCAATCTGTTCCCGGCGCTGACCGCCATCCAGCAGGTCGAGATCATCCTGAAATACAAGGGATTCTCTCGCTCCGAAGCGCGCCACAAGGCGGCGACGGCGCTGACCGAGGTTGGCCTGGAGATGCGCATGAACCAGCGGCCTTCCGAACTTTCCGGCGGTGAAAAGCAGCGGGTCGCCATCGCCCGGGCGCTGGCCAAGGACCCCTCGCTGCTGTTCGCCGACGAGCCCACCAGCGCGCTCGACGGCGAGAGCGGCCAGGTGGTGATCAAGCTGCTGCAGCGGGCGGCCAAGTCGTTCGGGGCCGCGGTGGTCTGCGTCACCCACGACCCGCGGCTGGAGAGCTATGCCGACCGCATCATCCACATTGAGGACGGCCGGATTCTCGGCGACCGCCGCGTCGTCGCCACCGCCTCATCCCTCGATCAAAGCCGCCACTCGCCCGTTCTTGTCGGGGCCTAAGGACCAACGTCATGCTCGCTCTCGCCCGCAACCGCATCGTCTGGCTGGTCGCCGTGTTGATCGTCGTCCTCGCCGGCGGGGGTGTGTTCCTGTCTGGCCAGGCCAAGGCCAGGAAGGCGCAGGACGCCAAGACCGCTGCCGCCGCGGCGCCGAAGAGCCCCTATGTCGCCATCGCCAACGGCAAGGCCGACGTCGAGGGCGGGGTGATCCAGGTCGCCGCGCGCACCTCTGGCATCGTCCGCGACGTGCTGGTGCAGGAAGGCGATGCCGTGACCCGGGGCCAGGTGCTGGCGCGCCTGGAGGACGAGGAGCCCCGGCTGCGGGCGCAGAGCGCGGCGGCCGACCTGCGCCAAGCCCAGGCGCAGATCCCCGTCCTGCAGGTCCAGCTGTCCACGGCGCGGCGCGAACTGGCGAGGCTGCAGACCCTGGTCGCGTCCAACTTCGTGGCCGGCCAGAAGATCGACCAGGCGCAGGACGCCGTTCGCCAGGCCCAGGCCGGGATCGAGGCCCAGAACGCCGCCATCGCAGCGGCCCAGGCCCGGCTCAGCCAGGCCCGCTACAACCAGGAACTGACCATCATCCGCGCCCCGGCCGACGGGCGGATCGTGCGCCGCTACGCCAACCCGGGCGCCGGGGCCTCGACGCTGAACGTCTCCAACATGTTCGACCTGGAGCCCCGGGCCGACCGCATCGTCCGCGCCGAGATCGCCGAGAGCGCCCTGCCCTTCGTCACCATCGGCCAGGCGGTGCAGCTGTCGCCGGAGGCCGATCCGGCCCGGGTGATCGCCGG
>JANXXA010000379.1 GCA_025350885.1 Phenylobacterium sp. | reverse complement strand
GGCACCGGCCCCAACGTGTTCGGTCCCGTCTCCATCCCGGTGAACATCAGCCAGAACATCTACGCCGCCTTCGGCGAACTCAACCTGCCGATCACCGACGCCCTCGTGCTCGAACTGGCCGCGCGATACGAAGACTATGGCACGTTCGGCGGCGACACCTTCAATCCGCAGGCCCGCCTGCGTTGGCAGGCCAACGACTGGCTGGCCTTCCGCGGCTCGATCGGCAGCACCTTCCGGGCGCCGCCACAGGCCTCGCTGATCTCCAATCCCTCCACCAACCTGCAGCAGGTGCTGGGAACCTTCATACCGGTTTCCACCATCGGCAACCCGAAGCTCGAGCCGGAGACCGCTGTGGTCTACAGCTTAGGCGTCATTGTCCAGTCCGGCGGCTTCCGCGGGACGATCGACTATTGGAACTACAATTTCCAGAAAGTGCTCACCTCGGAGCCGCTCACGCCGGTGGTCAACGCCATCTTCCCGGGCGGGGCGAGCGGCGCGAACAACTGCTCAAACCCCGCGCTCGCGGCCTTCATCGCCTCGCACCTGGTCTTTAACGGCCCGTGCGGGCCGGGGGTCGTGGCGGTGAATCTGCAGGCGATCAACGGGCCGAACGTGAGGACGGACGGCATCGACTTCGACTTCAGCTATCAATGGCCCGAGGTGTTCGGCGGGGAGCTCACCGCCACCACCCTGCTCACCCATGTCCGCGAGTACGCGGTCGGATCCCTGCAGATCGGCACGGTGACCATCCCGGCGTTCCAGGCGGCGGGCTTCTTCAACTCCGGCCAGATCGCCTATCCGATCGCCAAGTGGAAGGGGACGTTCTCGCTGAACTACGAGCACGGACCCATCAATCTGCACTACCAGGTGCGTTACATCGACCACTACGTCGACCAGCGGGCGGCGCTCTTCGCCTTCAACCCGATCTATGTGACGCCGACGAACCCCACGGGGATCGTCAGCGACGGGCGGAAGATCAAGGCCCAGATGCTGCAGGATGCGACGGTGCTTTGGGATGCGCCGTACGGTGCGAAGATCTCGTTGGCGGTCACCAACATCTTCGACAAGGCTCCGTCGTTCGCGCGGACCGACCTCAACTATGATGCGCTGACGGGCGACCCGCTCGGCCGGACGGTGAAGGTGGGCGTGTCGAAGAAGTTCTGAAGCCGGGACTGCAGTGAGAGCCGGGATGGAGCGTCGCCGCGGTTTCGGCCGCGGCGCCTCTACTCCGAAGAGTTAATCCAGGGCCCCGACGTACGGCAGCCCGCGATAGGCGCCGGCGGCGTCCATGCCGTAGCCGACCAGAAAGCGGGCGGGGGCTTCCCAGGCGACGAAGTCGGGCTCGATGGCGCGCCGCGTCGGCCAGGGCTTGCGGGCGAAGACGCTGGTCAGCACCTTGCCGGCGCCCGCGTCACGCACCAGCCGCGCGGCCTCGGACAGCGACAGGCCGGTGTCAATGACGTCGTCGACCACCAGCGCCGTGCGTCCGGCCAGGGGTCGCTGCAGGTCAGCGCGCACCTCACAGCGGCCCAGGCTGGCGCGTTCGTCGCCGTATGAGGCCAGCCACAGGGCGTCGAAGCGCAGGTTGCGTCCAAGCCGCGACAGGGCCCGGGTCAGATCGGCGCAGAACCACAGACCGCCGGTCAAGAGGCAGACCGCGACCGTCTGGTCATCGACATGCGGGGCGATGGCGCGGGCCAGAGCGTCGACCCGGGCGGTGATCTCTGCCTCGGCGAGCAGGACAGTGGGCGCCGGTTCAGTCATGAGGGGGCTCACTCATGAGCGGGCAGGGCGTCCGGGGTTCCGGGGGCGAGCGGACGGGCTTCCACCGGGGCGGGCCCGCTCATCACTGCCTCGGTGACATGTTGCGACCCGGGCTTGGGCGCGCCGGGCCGGGCGGCGGCTTCGAAGGTCACCTCCAGGTCGTGCAGGCCGGCCGGCGGATCGACCAGGGCGATGGCGAAATGCCGCACGGCGTGAGCCGGGACCCGCGGGTCGATCGGTCGGGCGATCCTGGCGGTCAGCGCCTTGCCGGCGCGGTCGAGCAGGCTGATGCGCAGGTCCGGCGCCGCTGCCGCGTTGTCGCTGACATTGCGGATGGCCCCGGTCACCGCCAGCACCGGCCGGCCGCCCTGGAAAGCCGCCTGGGCGTGAACCGCCTCGATCTCCAGACCCAGCCGGTTCACCGGCAAGCCCAGGCCCGCGTAGGCCCCGGCGGCGACCGGCGCCAGACGCACGATCGGCGCGCGGAAGATAATCAGCCCGGCGAGCAGGACCGCGATCAGCGCGGCGCTTACCCCCCAGACCGCGACCTTGACCGCAGCCTCTTGGCTGGGGCCCACCGTGCGCTTTTGGACGCCGGCCCCAGGTGACACCACGGCGGGGCCTTCGATCACCAATTCGTCGATCGGTGGCCGATCCACCTGCACGGGCGGTAGAACCTGCGCCGCCGGCTCCGAGCCCGGCTCCGCCGCCGCAGGCGCCTTCAGCGCGGTCCAGCGCGCGCCGCAGTTTGAGCAGCTGACGGTGCGGCCGGCGTCGGAGATGCGGGAGTCGTCGACGAAATAGCTGGTGGCGCACTCTGGGCAGGTCAGTATCATGACAGTCGAATCGGACGCTCCAGCAAACCTCTCCTCCGAGGTCGCCGATTTCGGCCTCCATGTCCAGAAACCCGAACGCCGCCCCGGCGCCCAACTCGGCTGAAGACGTTGTCCGTTTCGACGATGTGTCGATGCGCTATGGGCGCGGGCCTGAGGTGCTGCGTGACCTGAATTTCGGCCTGGCGCCCGGTTCGTTCCATTTCGTCACCGGACCATCCGGCGCAGGCAAGAGTTCGCTGCTGAAACTGATCTATCTGGCGAGCCGGCCGTCGAAGGGGCTGGTCCACCTGTTCGGCCAGGACGTGGCCCGGGCCACGGGCGCCACCCGCCCACAGTTGCGCCGGCGCATCGGCGTGGTGTTTCAGGACCTGCTGCTGCTCGAACACCTGTCGGCCTTCGACAACGCCGCGATCCCGCTGCGGCTGTCCGGCCGCAAGCCCGCCGAGTACCGCGGCGACGTGGCCGAGCTGTTGTCGTGGGTGGGGCTGGGCCAGCGCATGCACGCCATGCCGCCGACCCTGGCCGGGGGTGAACGCCAGCGCCTGGCGATCGCGCGCGCGGTGGTCAATCGGCCCGACATCCTGCTGGCCGACGAGCCCACGGGCAATGTGGACCACGAGATGGCGCTGCGCATCTTCCGCCTGTTCGTCGAGCTGAACCGGCTGGGCACCACGGTGCTGATCGCCACCCACGACCAGGACCTGATCGCCCGATCCGGCCGCCCGGTGCTGCATCTGGAAGGCGGGCGGATCGCGCTGCGCGCGCCACAGGGGCCGCACGCCGGAGCGTTCCAGCCGTGAGCGAGATGTTCGACCTCGCCCGCTGGCGGCCCGCGCCGTTCCTGCCGGAGAAGGAGGCCCGCGACGGAGCGCTGATCTTCGTGGTCGCGGTGCTGTGCTTCCTGGCCTGCCTGACCGCCATGGGGGTGATCGCCGCCGACCGCGCGGCCCGTGGCTGGACCGGACAGCTGACCGGCGAGGCGACGGTGATTGTCCGCCCGCGCGGCGGCGAGACCCCTGACGCCGCCGCCGCCCGCGCCGCCGAGGCCCTGTCCGGGGTCGCGGGCGTCACCGAGGCCCGCGCTCTGGAGCCGGCCAAGGCCTATGACCTGATCCGCCCGTGGCTGGGCGACGTCACCGACCTGGAGGACCTGCCCGTGCCGCGCCTGGTGGCGGTGACGCTGGACGGGCGCCATCCCGCCGATGCCCGGCGGTTGCGCGCGGCGCTGGCCGCCCAGAGCATTGACGCCACCGTCGATGACCACGGGGTGTGGATCAAGGACATCCGTCGCGCCGGCGGCTTGATCCGCTGGCTGGGCGGCGGCGTGTTCGCGCTGATCGCCGC
>JANXXA010000358.1 GCA_025350885.1 Phenylobacterium sp. | reverse complement strand
AGCTGTTCGGCAAGGAAGACGGCGACCATGGCAAGCTGATCGACGCCGACGGAGGCACCCTGTTTCTCGACGAGATCGGCGACATGCCCCTGGACGCCCAGACCCGCCTGTTGCGGGTCATCGACGGCTCGGAGCCCGCGCTCAATCCCAAGACCGGCCGCCGCCCCAACGTCCGCATAATCGCCGCCACCAATCGCGACCTGCGCGGACTGATTCAGCAGGGCCTGTTCCGCGAGGACCTGTTCTTCCGTCTTAACGTCGCCCCGCTGCGCCTGCCGCCGTTGCGTGACCGGGTCGATGATATTCCGGACCTGGCGCGCGCTTTTCTGCTACGCGCCAACCGCGAGGGCCTGCCGTCCAAGACCATCGACGCCGGCGCGCTCGATCGGCTGAAACTGCATCCGTGGCCGGGCAACGTGCGTGAGCTGGAAAATCTGATCCGACGGATCTGCGCCCTCTATGGCGAAGACCTGATCACCGCGCGGATCGTCGAGCGCGAGCTTGCCGACCACCAGCCGGTGGCCCGGGACGGGGAAGGTCCTGCGACGTTGGCGCAGCTGGTCGAGCGCAAGCTCTCCAGCTATTTCGCCGATCAGCCGGACGGGGTGCCCCCCACAGGGCTCTATGATCGGGTGCTTGAGGAGGTCGAGCGCCCCTTGATCCAATTGACGCTGAAGGCCACCCGCGGAAACCAGGTGCGCGCCGCTGAGATCCTCGGTCTCAATCGCAACACCCTGCGCAAGAAGATCTCCGACCTGGGCGTCGAGATGCAGCGGGGCCGCAGGTAGCGCCCGACCCTGACGCTTCGGTGCAACAAGACTGTTGCGTTTGGGGCACGCTCGCTTAGTCTCCCCGCGCAATGGCCACGGGTGTTGCAAATCGGATGGTCGGCGCTGGCGCGGTACGCGTCATGGTCCGCGTCTGGCTCCGCCTCTGGGCCCGCGCCTGGCAGGCGATGCAGTCGCGTGAGGTGCTGGGGATCGGTTACGCGCTCGCCGCGGCGCTGACCGGCATCGCCATTCTGCTGGCGGCGTCGCCGCCGACCACCGGCCCGCTGGGTCCGGCGAGCCAGCCGATCCTGACGGTGCTCGGCTTCAACCTCATTCTGATCCTGGCGCTGACCCTGATCGTCGCGCTCAGGTTCGGTCGGCTGCTCGAGGCCCGCGACCGCGATCCGGGTGCGCGCCTGCAGCTTCGGTTCGTCACCCTGTTCGCGCTGGCCGCCGTTGCCCCGGCCGTGGTGGTGGCGCTGTTCTACGGCGTGCTGGTCAGCCGCGGCGTTGAGAACTGGTTCAGCGAGCGCGTGCAGACCGTGGTCGAAAACTCCGCTGCGGTGGCGCGATCCTACGTCGAGGACCAGAGCCGCTACATCCAGGATCACGTGACGCTGATGGGCGGTGATCTGAACCGTGCGGCGCCGGCGCTCGCCGCCAGCCCGATCACCTTCAGCCATTTCCTGGCCAATCTGGCCTCCTATCACGCCTTTCCTGCCGCCTATCTGATCGACCGCGAGGGCCGCATCCTGGCGCGCGCCGAAGCTGTCGCGGCCCCGGCGCTGGTGCTGCCTCCAGCCTCCAGCTTCAAGGCCGCCGATGAGGGCGACATCTGGCTCTGCAACCGCACCTGCGGCGACGTGATGCGCTCGGTCTATCGATTGCGCGCCTATCCGGACGCCTATCTCTACGTGGTCCGGCCGGTGGAGAAGGGGATCGTCAGCCACCTGCTTGAGGCCGAGGCCAGCCTGGTGGCCTATCGCGACGCCGCGCAGAACCGCCAGCGCATCCAGACCATCTTCGCCCTCAGCTACGCCGAGACCGCGCTGCTGGTGCTGGTGGGGGCGGTCTGGCTGGGGCTGGGCGCGGCCAACGCGATCTCCGGGCCGGTGGCGCGCCTGGTCGTCGCGGCGGGCCGGGTGGCCGGCGGCGATCTCAGCGCCCGGGTCGACGCCGAAAACGACCCCGAAGAGATCGCTGTCCTGTCGCGGGCCTTCAACAGCATGACTGACGACCTGCAGGCCCAGCAGGCGGCTTTGCGGACGGCGCGAGAAGAGGCCGAACGACGTCGCCAGTTCATCGAGACAGTCCTGGCCGAAGTCAGCGCCGGGGTCATCGGCCTTGACGCCAAGGGTCGGATCTCCGCGGCCAACCGCCAGGCCGAGCTGTTGCTGGGCCTGAAGGATCGTCACGGCCGGGGCCGCAAGCTCGCCGAGGTAGCCCCCGAGATCGCCGCCATCGCCGCCCAGGCCGCCCGCGGCGGCGAGGTCGAGGAGGAGATCGATGTGGTCCGCGGCCGCGAGACCCTGCGCCTTCGGGTGCGCGCCAGCCGTATCGAGGACGGGCTGGTGCTGACCTTTGACGACATCACCCGTCTGGTGACGGCGCAGCGCAACGCCGCCTGGCGCGACGTCGCCCGCCGGATCGCCCACGAGATCAAGAACCCGCTGACCCCGATCCAGCTCTCCGCCGAGCGGCTGCGCCGTAAGTATCGCAAGGACATCGCCCCGCACGAGCTGGAGACCTTTGACCGCTGCACCGACACCATCGTGCGCCAGGTTGGCGACATCGGGCGGATGGTTGATGAATTCTCCGCCTTCGCCCGGATGCCGGCGCCCAGGTTCACCGAGCAAGACGCCGCCGAACTGCTCCGCGCGGCGCTGTTCGCCCAGCGGGTGGCCAGTCCCGACATCGACGTCGAACTCGTGGAACCGACGCCCGACATACGCCTGGTGGCCGATGGCGGGATGCTGGGCCAGGCGCTGACCAATGTGCTGAAGAACGCCGCCGAGGCGGTGGCCGGGCGGCGGCCGCCGACGGTCAGGGGTCATATCCGCGCGCAGCTGGTGTCCGACGAAACCGGCGTCGCCTTCGAGGTCGAGGACAATGGCATAGGCCTGCCCGCCAAGGATCGCGACCGCTTGACCGAACCCTATGTGACCACCCGCGAAAAGGGCACGGGCCTTGGCCTGGCCATCGTCAAACGCATTCTCGAAGATCACGGCGGAGAGCTGGTGCTCACCGATGCCCGCGAGGGCTCGGGGGCGCTCGCTATCCTGCGACTTCCCGCTTCGGCGCGCGCCCGTTCCGCGCCGGTTTCCCGATCCGTGACGGCATGAAGGACCAGCTGATGGCGTCTGACGTACTGGTGGTCGATGACGAGGCCGACATCCGCGACCTGGTGGCCGGGATCCTCTCCGACGAGGGCTATGCCGTGCGTACGGCGACGGACTCGGAATCGGCCCTGGCCGCGCTCCGGGCGCGCAAGCCAGCGCTGCTGATCCTCGACATCTGGATGGCCGGCGGCGGCCTGGACGGCCTCGAATTGCTGGACATGATCAAGGGCCTCGACGCCGACCTCCCGGTGATCATGATCTCCGGCCACGGCAATATCGAGACCGCCGTCAGCGCCATCAAACGCGGCGCGTATGAGTTCCTGGAAAAGCCGTTCAAGTCCGACCGGCTGCTGCTGGTGGTTGAGCGCGCGCTGGAGGCCGCCAACCTGCGCCGCGAGAACCGCCGTCTGCGCACCCAGGCGATCACGCCCGAGGGGGTTACCGGCCGATCCATGGCCGCCCAGCAGCTTCGCCAGATGATCGCCAAGTTGGCCGGCGCCAACAGCCGGGTGCTGATTTCCGGCCCGCCGGGGTCCGGCAAGGAGACCGTGGCGCGGCTGATCCATGCCGCCTCCGCCCGCACCCGTAATGAGTTCGTGCCGATCAGCGCCGCCGGTATGACCCCTGAGCGGATCGACGTCGAGCTGTTCGGCCAGGAGGGCGATGACGGCCGCACCGCCAAGATCGGCGTTTTCGAGCGCGCCCACGCCGGCACTCTCTATCTCGACGAAGTGGCCGATATGCCGCGGGAGACCCAGGGGCGCATCCTGCGCGTGCTGGTCGATCAGAGCTTCCGTCGGGTCGGCGGCGACTCCGATGTCCACGTGGACGTGCGCGTGGTCTCCTCGACGTCGCGTGACCTGCGCGAGGAGATCGCCGCGGGCCGGTTCCGCGAGGACCTCTTCCACCGCCTGAACGTGGTGCCGGTGAATGTGCCGGGGCTGTCGGAACGGCGCGAAGACATCCCCGAACTGGTGGACTATTTCATCGATCGGATCAGCACCGCCACCGGCATGCCGCGCCGCAGCCTGGCCGACGACGCCCTGGCGACCCTGCAGGTCCGCGCCTGGCCGGGGAACCTGCGCCAGCTGCGCAACAACGTGGAACGCATGCTGATCCTGGCATCCGGCCTGGCGAGCGATCCGATCACCGCCAACATGCTGCCGGCCGAGGCCATGGTCACCGACCAGGCCATCAGCCTGGGCGCCGAGCGGATGATCGCGCTGCCGTTGCGCGAAGCCCGCGAGGTCTTCGAGCGCGAGTACCTGAATGCCCAGATGCTGCGCTTTTCCGGCAATATCTCGCGCACCGCCGCCTTCATCGGCATGGAACGCTCCGCCCTGCACCGCAAACTCAAGTCGCTCGGCCTGTCCAGCGCGCGCGCGGTCGAGGAAGAGGTCGGCTGATGGGGCGCATCGCCTATGTCAACGGCCGGTTCGTGCCGCACGGCCAGGCGGTGGTGCATATCGAAGACCGGGGCTACCAGCTGGCGGATGCGGTCTATGAGGTCTGGGCGCTCTTTGGCGGCCGGCTAGCCGATGCTCAGGGCCATTTCGCCCGCCTGGAACGATCCCTGGGCGAACTGCGGATCGCCATGCCGATGAGCCGCGCGGCGCTGACCCTGCTGCTGAAGGAGACGGTGCGCCGCAACCGAGTCGTCGAGGGCCTGATCTATCTGCAGGTCAGCCGGGGCGTCGCCAGGCGGGACCACGCCTTTCCGGCGACGCCGGTGCGCCCGGCTGTGGTCATGACCGTCAGCGCCGTTGATCGCGTGGCTTCCGAGGCCCGCGCCGCCAAGGGCGTGGGAGTCGTCACTACGCCGGAAAACCGCTGGGGCCGCTGCGACATCAAGACCGTGGGCCTGCTCGCCAACGCGTTGGCCAAGCAGAAGGCCCGCGAGGCGGGCGCGGCCGAGGCCTGGTTCGTCGATGATCTGGGCCTGGTCACCGAGGGCGCCTCTTCCAACGCCTGGATCGTCGATGGCGAAGGGCGGCTGCGCACCCGCGACACCAACGCCAACATCCTGCGCGGCGTCACCCGCACCAGCCTGATCGAGGTGATCCGGCGCGAGGGGCTAGACCTCGACGAGCGCCCCTTCACCCCCGCCGAAGCCACCGCCGCGCGGGAGGCGTTCATCACCGGCGCCGGGACGCTGGTGCTGCCCGTGGTGGCTGTCGACGGCAAGCCCGTGGGCGATGGCCGACCCGGACCGGTGGCGACGAAGTTGCGGCGTCTCTATATTGAGCAGGCCAGGGCCACCGCGATCTGAGCCACCGCGCGCGGTTGCGCCCATCGCAAATCCCGGTCTAGCTGACATTCGTGTGTGGGCGGCGCGTTGGCCGTCCGAAAACCAAAAAGAGCCAAAAAAGCCATGAGTGAGAAGAAGCAAAACCTGCAGGACACGTTCCTGAACAGCGTGCGCAAGTCGAAGACCCCGCTGACCATCTTCCTCGTGAATGGCGTCAAGCTGCAAGGCGTGGTCAGCTGGTTCGACAATTTCTGCGTGCTACTGCGCCGCGACGGGCAATCGCAGCTGGTCTATAAGCACGCCATCTCCACATCATGCCGGCCCAACCCGTGCAGCTGTACGAGCCCGGCGAAGACGAGAACGATTGAAACCTTCCAAATCGATTGACC
>JANXXA010000332.1 GCA_025350885.1 Phenylobacterium sp. | reverse complement strand
TCGCCGCCCGCGGCGGTGGCGAACATCATGTTGTCGGGGCGAAAGTCGTTGTGCGTCAGGCAGCGAGGCCCCTCCCGCGCCGCGCTGAGCAGGCCGTACCGGCTCGACACCCGCTCGCCGACCTCGATCCAGTCGGTTTGCAGCCGCTCGGCGTAGCGGGCGCGAAACCCGGTCCACAGTCCCCGCACCATCTCCGGGGTCACCTGGCTGACCGGCGCGGCGCGCGAGCCCGAAACCCAGGCCAGATCGTCGAGCGACGGATCATCCCAGTGCGAGGCGTGCAGCCTGGCCGCCTCGTCGATGACCAGCCCCGCCTGTTCGAGGCTGACCCCCTGGAGCTGGTCGCCAGGCTCGGCCGGCGCCAGGTCCTCCATCAGCAGCACGAATTCGCCGCCCTGCGGGGCGATGTCGGTGAACAGGCACTTGGGCGTGCGGATCAGGGCCCTGTCGGCCAGGTGAAGGTAGAACATCACCTCGCGTTCGTAGTTGCCCAGCATCACGCCCGTGCCGAAGCTGATCGGGTCAGCCGACGGGAACTTGCCCACCAGCGAGGCCGGCGCCTCGTCGCCGCCGCGCGCGTAGGTCAGGGCGAAGCGGACGCTGTCGCCAATCTGGCCGGTGCCGATCGCGCGCGCGGTGAAGTCGGCCACCACCGCGTCAATGCCGGCGTGCTGCAGCGCCCGCGTCAGCCACGCGGCGTCGATCGCCCCCGGTCTGCGGATGTCGGGTCTGCGGATGTCGGGCCTGCTGACGTCGGGTTGGCCGGTGGCGAATTTGTCAGGAGTCATGGCGGTCATCCGACGATCTCAGGCCTGCGGGCCGAGCACGCGATCGCGGTGCGCCTGGGTGAAGGTCTCGGCGGGGGCGGCCTCGGGGCCGGCCATCACAGCGACGGCGTGCATCCCCAGCGTCGGATCGGCCTGCGCGCGCTCGAAGTGCCGCCGGCGGCGTTCCCGCGCGGCCTCGCCGAATTCCATGTCGAGCCCGGCCTGCAGCACCGCCGCGGCCCGCAGCCGGCGCATCCGCTCGCGCCGCTCCTCGCCAAAGGGGGCGAACGTCGCGGGGGTCCAACTGTCGCTGGTCTTCAAGAGGTCGCTGACCAGGCGCACATCGCGATAGGTGATCGACAGGCCAAGCCCGATGATCGGGTCGTTCCATCCGGCCGCGTCGCCCACAAGAACCATCCCCGGCGCGTAGGGCTCGTCGGTCCAGGAATCGGCGTTGACGTAGCTGTGCAGCGGGCCGGCGGGGCGCCCGGCCACCAGGTGGCGGTTCTCCGGCGAGCTGGCCATGGCGAAGCTGTCGAGGAACCGCCGCGCCCCGTCGGGACCCTTGAAGCGCCGGGCTTCGTCCAGCGCGTAGCCGCCATAGACGCGCACCCGCCCACTGCCTTGCGGGAAGGCCAGGAAGCCGAAATCGTCTTCGGTGCCGATCGCCTGGAGATCCTCCGCCCAGCCGTGTGCGCCCTCGACCAGCAGGCCGGCGAACCAATGGTGCGGTTTGTCCTGGTGCAGGATGATCCCCGCGGCTTCGCGGACCTGTGACGTGCGGCCATCGGCGCCGACGATCAGCCGGGCGCTGACCGCCGTGAGGTTTCCATCCTGCTCGAAGGTCACCGTCGGCGCCGCGCCCAGGGTCAGGGCGGTCACCGTCACCCCCCGCCGGGCGTCCGCGCCCGCACCAAGGGCGGCGTCGAACAGGGTCTGGCAATGCCGCGGGTGGCCCAGGCACAGTGGGCCGGGCACGTCGGCGGCAAAGATGCCCAAGGGCAGGGCCTGGGCCTCCGCCGCTGCGGGATCCTTGGATTCGTCGTAGGTGATGTGCCGGGTCAGATGGTGGCCCCCCGCCCGGCGCAGGAGGTCGTACAGCCCCACCCGGTGGGTCTCGACGACGCCCCAAGGCGCGATCCACTCGCCGCGCACGCGGTCAACATAGGTCTGTGACTGTTCGAGCAGCAGCACCGAATACCCGTCGCGGGCCATGACGGCGGCCAAGGCTGAGCCGCCGATGCCGCCGCCGACGATCACCAGGTCGTAGGTGGCCATGCGAGTTGCTCTCCGCCGTCACCACGCGGCTGTCACGCGACGCTAGAACGGTTCCTTTGCGGAACTCAACGCTTGCGATCGGCGTCGTGGCCGTTGCGCCCCAATGCCGCTGCGGCTTAAGCCGGGGGCATGTCTCCTCGCGACTTCGCCCTGCTGATGGCCATGTGCCTGGTCTGGGCGGTGAACAGTATCGTCTCGAAGTACGTGATCAGCGTGCTGGGCGCGCCGCCGCTGTTCTATGCAGCGGCGCGATTCGTGATCGTTGCGGTCTGCCTGGTCCGGTTCCTGCGGCCGGCGCCTCGTCCGATCTGGCGGCTGGTGCTGGCGGCCTTCCTGATGGGCGGCGGCAACTTCGGGTTGATGTTCGTGGGCCTGCAGTCGGCGACACCCTCGGCGGCGGCGGTGGTTCTGCAGCTGGGGATGCCCGCGACGCTGATCCTGTCGATGCTGTTCCTCGGCGAACGGGTGCGCTGGCGGCGCGGTCTGGGGATCGCCCTGACCTTCGCGGGTGTGCTGACGGTGATGTGGAACCCGCATGGTCTGGCGCTCTCGACCGGACTGATGATGGTGGCGGGGGCGACGCTGATGTCGTCGGTCGGCGTCATCCTGACAAAGCAGATCGAGGGGATACGGCCGATCGCGTTTCAGGCCTGGGTGGGCTGGGTGTCACTGTTTCCGATGGCGGCGTTGTCGGCGTGGCTGGAGCCGGGGCAGCTGCAGATCGCCTGGCATGCCGGTTGGCCGTTGCTTGCCGCGGTGATGTTCTCGGCGATCGTGGTGTCGCTGGGCGCACACACCCTCTATGTGATGCTGCTGCAGCGCTATGAGGCGAACCTGATCTCGGCCCTGGTGCTGGTGACGCCCCTGCGACGATCATACTGGGGGTTACACTGCTGAACGATCCGGTGGGTCCTCGCCTGGTCATCGGCAGCCTCCTGGCGCTGGCGGGCGTGCTGATCATCGCGCTCAGAGGGAGCCAGGTCATGGCGATGCTGACGGCCTTGCGGGACCGCACATGATGCGGATCATCGAGGCGCCCAGCCCCAACTTCGACGCCCGCACCGCGCCGCCGGAGATCCTGGTGCTGCACTATACCGGCATGCCCACCGGCGAGGCGGCGCTGGCCCGGCTGTGCGATCCGCAGGCCAAGGTCTCGTCGCACTATGTGGTCGAGGAGGACGGGCGCATCTTCCGTCTGGTGGCGGAAGAACGCCGCGCCTGGCATGCCGGGGTCTCATTCTGGAAGGGCGCGCGGAACCTCAACGGCGTGTCGATCGGCGTGGAGATCGTCAATCCCGGCCACGAGTTCGGCTATCGCGCCTTTCCCGACGTCCAGGTCGCAGCGGTGATCGACCTTGTCGCCGACATCCGCGGCCGCTGGACCATCGACGACGGCCGCATCGTCGGCCACTCCGACGTGGCGCCCGAGCGCAAGGACGATCCCGGCGAACTGTTCCCCTGGAAGCGGCTGGCCGAGGCCGGCCACGGCCTGTGGGTCGAGGCGCCGCCCGCGCCAGGGCTGCCTTTGGCGCAAGGCGACGAGGGCGCCGGGGTGTTCGCCCTGCAGGCCGGGTTCACACGTCTGGGCTACGACCTGCCGCCGTCGGGCCGGTTCGATGCCGCGACCAAGGCCGTGGTCGTCGCCTTTCAGCGGCACTGGCGCCAGGACAAGGTGGACGGGATCGCCGACGGCGCGACCCGCGCCCAGCTGATCGCGCTCCTGAGGCTCGGCGCCTGATGCATCCCGCGCCGGCCTTCAGAACCGACGACCCGGACGCCCTGCTGGCCCATCTTGCGCGCCATCCGTTCGTGACCCTGGCGGTCCAGGCGGGTGGGCGGCTGCGGATCGCCCATGCGCCGGTGGTGGTGCGCCGGTTGGACCAGGGCGTGGCGCTGGACTTCCACCTGTCGCGGGGCAATGCACTCGCCCAGGCCATGCTCGCTGGCTTCCATGCCGTCGCGGTCAGTCTTGCGGCCGACGCCTATATCAGTCCCGACTGGTACGCGAGCGCCGACCAGGTCCCCACCTGGAACTATGTCAGCGTCGAGGCCGAGGGGCCGGTGGCGGCTCTGGACGAGGCCGGCCTCGTCGCGTTGCTCGACGACCTCTCCGCCCAGGAGGAGGCCCGGCTCGCGCCAAAGCCGCCGTGGACACGGGCCAAGATGTCGGCTGGGGTGTTCGCACGGATGACCGCAGGGATCATCGGGGGCCGGATGCAGGTCGAGCGTCTGGAAGGGACCACCAAGCTCTCGCAGAATAAGGGCAAGGCGGATCGTGGCGGCGCAATCGCGGCGCTGGGCGACCACCCCATCGCCAGACTGATGGACGAGCTTTGAGCGGCGTCGAGATCGGTCGCGCGATGCCGGCCGCGCGCCCGCGATCCTCGCCCTTTTCCCCGGGCCATGACGGTCATTTTGGTGAGAGCGATTCTAGTCCCGGTCGGGCGCGCCCAGCGGGAAGAAGTGGCGGTAGGGCCGCCCGCCGTCCACCGCCCGGGCGACGGAGGGCCTGGCGAGCAGGCGGGCGCGATAGGCCAGCAGGTCAGTGAATTTCGCGTCGATCCGGTGCGTCCAGTCAGCATAGAACAGCGATGGGGCCGCGGCGCAGTCGGCCAGGCTGAACGTCTCGCCCACCGCCCATTCCCGGTCCGCCATCCGCGTGTCGAGCCAGGCGTAGGCGGTCTCCAGCATCTCGCGGTTCTTCGCCGCCCCATAGGGATCGCGGTCTTTTTCCTCGCGGATGGCGTTGAACACGATGCCGCCCTGCGGGGTCATGACATAGTTGTCGAACACCCGATCAAGCATTCGGACCTCGACGGCGGCGCGCGGGTCCTCAGGGATCAGCCGCACCGGGCCGGGGTGGTTGGCCTCCAGGTGCTCGATGATGGTGGTGGCCTCAACGATCGTGCGGCCGTCGTCGATCAGGATCGGGAAGCGCTGGATCGGCCATAGCCTGGCGAATTCCTCGCCGTTCGCGGGCTCGTCGGGTGACAGCATGCGGAAATCAAAGCCGATGTCGTTCTCGTAGAAGGCGATCAGAGCCTTCTGGCAGTAGGACGAGAACGGGTGGGCGAAGAGCTGAAGGGTCATGGGGCCGGAGACTAGCCTGCTTGACCTCGGGATCGCCAGAGACCACGTTCCGCGCGGACCAGACGGCCGGGCGATCGCGGCTTCCGCAAGGGGGTCGAGGAAAGTCCGGGCTCCACGACGACATGGCGGCGGGTAA
>JANXXA010000318.1 GCA_025350885.1 Phenylobacterium sp. | reverse complement strand
CTCCAGCACCAGTTCCTGCAGGCGCTGCTGGATCTCGGTGCCCTTGATCTTCAGGATCGAGCTTTCCGGGCCAGGGCCCTTGCCGCTGGACTCGCCGGCCAGCGTGCGCAGTTCGGTGAACTCCAGGGCGGTCAGGTCGATCTCCAGCTCGGCCACCTTGCGGCGGAAGAAGGCGTCGCCCAGCAGCGCACCACCGGCGTCCGACCGCTCGGTCCTGGCCATGGTCCGCAGCTTCTCCAGGCCGCGCTTGGAGCGCGCGATGCCGGCGATGCCCGACCGCTCGTGGGCCAGCAGCGCCTTGGCGCAGGTCCAGCCCTGGTTCTCGTGGAAGATGCGGTTCTCAACGGGGACCTTCACATTGTCGAGGAACACGTCGTTGACCTCGTGGCCGCCCTCCAGCGTAATGATCGGCCGGACGCTGATGCCCGGGCTCTTCATGTCGATCAGCAGGAACGAGATGCCGGCCTGCGGCTTGGCGTCGGGGTCGGTGCGCACCAGAAAAAAGCCCCAGTCGGCGAACTGGCCCAGCGTCGTCCAGGTCTTCTGGCCGCTGACGATATAATATTCACGGCCGTCGTCGGCGGTGATCCGCTCGGCTTTGCATTTCAGGCTGGCCAGGTCAGAGCCCGCGCCCGGCTCGGAGTAGCCCTGGCACCACCAGACGTCGCCGCTGTAGATGCCCGGCAGGAACTTGGCCTTCTGTTCCTCCGTACCAAAGGTGTAGATCACTGGGGCCAGCATGGCGATGCCGAAGGGCAGGATGCCTTGCGTGTCGGCCAGGGCGAGCTCCTCGGACCAGATGTATTTCTGCGTCGGCGTCCAGCCCGTGCCGCCAAACTGCGTCGGCCAGGACGGCGCCACCCAGCCCTTCTTGGCCAGCACCTTGTGCCACGACAGCATGTCGTCCTTGGTCAGGGTCTCGCCCGAGTCCTGCTTGGCGCGCAGGGCGGCGGGATAGTTGTCCTTGATGAAGGCGCGAACCTCGGCGCGGAAGGCGGTCTCTTCAGGCGTGAAGTCGAGGTTCATGAGCGTCTCCCTGCGCCGGTCGTTTACGGCGTATCGCACGTTGCCAGCAACCTATGACAGGCGCGCGAGGTTGGGAAGATGACGTTCGCGTCAGCTTTAAGGTGATCTTGGAAAGCGGAAATGAACCGGAATGTCGATCAGCTTGCCCGCCGCCTTCCGGCCCGGACCCTGCTGGATGTCCATCTGCAGGAGTGAGGCAAGCATCAGGGCGGCGGCGCCGAACTCGTATGCCTCCGGCTGCTCCTTGATGACCGAACAGGGGGCAAGGTGACCGTCAGCCTGGACTTGACACTGAAGTGTCACATCGCCCTCTTTGTTTTGCCGCTCCGCGGCAACTGGATAGTAGCGCGCCAGATCCTCGCCAGTTGGCCTCTTCGCCCATTTCGGGGAGACCAGGACATCGAAAGTGGGCCGCGGATTGATCGGCTCGAACATGCTCCAGGCGAAATTGAACTCGATCGGCATCCGCACCACCCGTCCGACGGCTGACGCCCCTGACCGCGTCGTCGTCTTCATGCGAAACCTAGCGGCGAGCTTTACAGCGGCGTCGCCGAACTGAAAGCCTTCCGGCGCCTCACGCAACGCTTTGCAATCAACCAGCGTCCCCTTGCCGGTGACTCGGCATTCGATCACCACGACGCCGCTGGCGGCCGCTGCAAAGGCGCCGGGCGGGTAGTAGTTCTGAATCTCGCCGCGGTTGACCCGGAGGCTTTCCCACTGCGGATCGGTGATCGGGCCCATGGGAGCGGCCGGCGCTACGACGGCCGGCGGGTCGACATAGGCAAGCACGATAGGCATCCACCGATCCTTGCGTTCGCATGATCGCAATCCTAACCGCGAACCCAATCCCCGATCCAGCCGTTTAGCTCTGCCTTGCCCCTGCCCCAGAAACCGAGCACCCCTTCGCCCCATGCCCCGCATCGTCACTTACAATGTGCACCGCTGCGTCGGGACCGACCGGCGGCTGGACGTGGGCCGGGTGGCCGCGGTGCTGGCCGAGCTGAAGCCCGACATCGTGGCGCTGCAGGAGTTGGACGTCGGCCGCAGGCGGACCGGACATGTGGACCAAGCCCACGAGATCGCCAGCCGGCTCGACATGGCCTGCCATTTCCACGCCGCGCTGACCGTCGAGGAGGAACGCTACGGCGACGCCATCCTCACCGGCTTTCCCGAGCGGCTGGTCAAGGCCGCCGCCCTGCCCGGCTACGACCGCATCCGCGCGCTCGAGCCGCGCGGCGCGCTGTGGGTCGAGGTCGAAGTCGCCGGCGTCCCGGTGCAGATCATCAACACCCACCTGGGGCTGGTGCCCCGCGAGCAGCAGGCCCAGGCCGCCTGCCTGGCCGGCCACGCCTGGCTGGAGCATCCGCAGTGCCGGGGCCCGCGAATCCTGCTGGGCGACTTCAACGCCACCGCCACCTCGGTGGTCTACCGCACCCTGGTCGCCCCGCTGGAGGCCGCCCGGCGGCGGTCTCCGAAGCAATCCCCGACCTCGACCTTCCCCTCGAGCTTCCCGCTGCTGCGCATCGACCATCTGTTCGTCAGCCGCGAGATCACGGTGCTCGACGTCTTCACGCCCTTCTCCCCGCTCGCCCGCGCAGCCTCCGACCACCTGCCCCTGGTGATGGATTTCGAGTTGGCCTGAGGCTCATGAGATCAATCAACTGATTGAGTAAATTGATATAAACGCCATCATCCGGTCATGTCCGGGTGATGACGACCCCTGGAACCTACGCCGTCGGCTGCCCCTCAGGCGAGGTCACGGCCAGCAGGTCCAGTTTGCGGACGGCCTCATAGAGGCGTTCGCGGCGGCGGGCGGGGTTCCAGGAGTCTTTCGGGTCCTGCGGGTCGCCCAGGTGATATTTCGCCACCAGTTCGCCAAAGGCGGTGATCACCGGCGGCTCGATCGGCCGCAGCCGGCCTTCGCGGTTCAAAGCGTCGATGGCGCCCACCAGGCCGCCGTGATCGGCGCGGGCCTTAGCCACCGCGTCGCCCGTGCAGCCCATGAAATGGCCCACCAGCCGGTCGCGGAAGGCGCAGATGGCGAGCCGGCCCGCCTCGTCGTCGCACGCCACGGCCAGCTCGCACTCGGTGTCGAAGCCGCCGGAGCGGTTGTTGAGATTGGCCGAGCCGACGCGGGCCAGCCGGTCATCGAAGACGCTGGTCTTGGAGTGGACGATCACCGTGGTTCCCCCGGCGGTGGCCGGCCAGAAGGCGCGGAACCGCCCGAAGATGTCGGCCGCGCGCAGTCGCCAGATCATCGCGCCCCGCGCCCGATCCATGGTCAACTGGTCGAACCAGCTGGGCGCCTGGCCGGTCGAGATCAGCACCACCTGCGGCCCGTCGGGCTCGGCCAGCCGCGCGGCCAGGGCCTCGGTGATCAGCGGCGAGGTGAAATATTGGTTCTCCAGATAGATCGTCTCCCGGGCCGCGGCGATCGAGGCCAGGGTCAGCTTGCGGATCTCGTCCACCTCCGCCTGGCGCTTCCAGGTCGGCACGGTGCGGGCGATGGCCACCTCGACATCGGTCAGCGCGGCGGGAACGTGGGCCGGCCAGGGGTCGCCGCCGGCGTCCGGCGGCGGGGCGAGGGTCTCGCCCGTGGCGCAGCGCCAGCGTTCGCGCGCCAGGTCGCCCAGCGCGGCGGCCGCCGGGCCATCGACCATCATCATCACCTCGTGGCGCGGGGCGTGGTGGTCCTGATCGGGCATGATGCGACGCGGCTCGAGATCGCGATGGCCGGCGGTGTCCCAGCGATCAACGCCGATATCGCCGCCGCCGCAGAAGGCCAGCCGGTCGTCGATCACCAGGACCTTCTGATGATGACAGGCCCCGAACGGCACCTGGTCGTCGAGGCGGAAGTGGACGGGCGTGTCCTTGAACCACAGGCGCGCCCGGTGCGGAAAAAACTCCTGCTGGGCGGCGATGGGCAAGGCCGAGCGCCAGATCAGCAGCCGGACGTCGAGGTCGGGCCGGGCGCGGGCCAGCTCCACCAGGATGCGCCCCACCTCGTCGGGATCGTCGGGCCCGTCATGGCCATCGGGAAACAGGCGCGTGCGGGGGTCGAACCCCCACCCCAGCAGCAGGATCGACCTGCGCGCGTGGGTGATCGCCGCGAAGACCGCGGAAAAATACGCCTCGGTATCGATCAGAAAGGCCGCGCGGTCGGCGTGCGCGGTGCGCCAGCGGGTTTGGCCGGGTATGAGAACCCCAGAATTGGGAACCAGTGTCACAGCTTCGGGATCCTTGCACGCGCGCGGCCGCCCGCCCATCGGTTAAGCCCCATAGCCAAGGTTGGGTTCCCGGACGGCCCCACCCGCACCCTAAATTCCCAACGCGCCGGAGCAAGCGGTCAGCAAGGTGGGCTCCCACAGCCGCGGCGTCCAACCGACTGGCGCCGTGCGCCGGGGTCACCTAGGCTGCGCGGCCATGAATGATCACCTCCCTTCCCGGTCCGATGGCCCGCCTGCGCCGATCGCCACGCCCTGCATCAAGGTCTGCGTTGTAGATGGCGAGACCGGGCTGTGCATGGGCTGCTATCGCCAGCTCTCCGAGGTGGCCGGCTGGTCACGCCTCACCGACCACGAGCGCGCCTGCATCATCGCCGAGCTGCCGGACCGGCGCGCCCGCATCCGCCCCGAAAAGCTGGCCATGTTCGGCTGATCGCGCGGCGTTCACGCCTTACAAACCCCGGGGGCCCTACCTTGGCGCCCGACGAATGGCCCAAGGGTCGTGGGATGAGGCGCCGCTGCGGTGTCGAACGCTTTGAAATTCGTGATGGTGGCGGCGGTGGCGGCGGTCTCGGCCGTGGTCAGCGCCCAGGCCGTGGCCCTGCTGGGTCCAGGCGCACCGCAGCTGCGCGCCGCGCGCGCCGAGGCCAGCCTGCCGATGACCGAGCGCGCGCCGTCACACCTGGGCGAAGGCGCCAGTATCCCCAAGGCCGGCGACGGCCACTACTGGGCCGAGGGCGAGGTCAATGGTTCGCCGGTGCGTTTTCTGATCGACACCGGGGCAACCGCCGTCGCGCTGACCCCTGACGACGCGCGCCGGCTGGGCTTCAACCTGGGCAAGTTGACCTATGGCTACCGCGTGGTCACCGCCGGCGGCCCCACTCGCGCCGCGGCGGTGAAATTGGCCTCGGTGACGGTGGCCGGCGCCCGGCTCGACGATGTGGACGCCCTGGTGATCGAGAAGGGCCTCGACACCTCGCTGCTGGGCATGACCTACCTAGGCCGCCTCGCCAGCTTCCAGGCGACCCGCCAGGCGCTGACTTTGCACCCCTGACACCGCGGCCAGGGCGGTATCGACCACCGCCAGGCCCGCGCCCGGTTTCACACTTTCGACGGTCAGGATCCGCCGCCAGGTCCGCGCGCCGGGGAGGCCGTGGAACAGGCCCAGCATGTGCCGCGTCATGGCCGCCAGATGGGTCCCCCTGGCCAGTTCGCGGGCGATGTAGGGCCGGTATCTACCGACCGCCTGGGCCGCGCTCACCGTGGCGGCATCGCCGAACAGCGCGGCGTCGACCTCGCCCAGCAGCCCAGGCGTGTGATAGGCCGCGCGCGCCAGCATCACCCCGTCCACATGCGCCAGATGGGCCTGCGCCGCCGCCAGCGAGCCGATCCCGCCGTTGATCACGATGGTCAGGTCCGGCCGTTCGCGCTTCAGCCGGTAAACCAAGGGATAGTCCAGGGGGGGCACATCGCGGTTCTCCTTGGGCGACAGCCCTTTCAGGTGCGCCTTGCGCGCATGGACCACGAAATGCCGCACGCCGACGGCGGCGCAGGCGTCCACCAGCCCGAAAAGGCTCGCCTGCGGATCCTGGTCATCGACGCCGATCCGGCACTTGACCGTCACCGGAACCTTCACCGCCGCGGCCATGGCCGCCATGCCCTGGGCCACCAGCTCCGGCTCCAGCATCAGGCAGGCGCCGAAGCGACCGGACTGCACCCGGTCCGACGGACAGCCGACGTTGAGGTTGATCTCGTCATAGCCCTGCGCCTCGCCGATCCGCGCCGCGGCCGCCAGGTCAGCCGGATCCGATCCGCCCAGCTGCAGGGCCACGGGATGCTCCACCGGATCGAACGCCAGCAGCCGCGCGCGGTCGCCGTGCAGGATCGCCCCCGTGGTCAGCATCTCGGTGTAAAGCATCGCCCGCGCGGTCAGCGCCCGGTGCAGAACCCGGCAATGCCGGTCCGTCCAGTCCATCATCGGCGCGACGGACAACCTATGAGCTTGAAATTCCTGCACTTTTCTCGTATCTTCAAGAGGTTAGGTCACGGCGTGTGCACTCCGTTTTACGCTATCGCACGACGTTTTTCGCGGCCTTTCGACGAGTCAGTGCACACGGAGCGCACACGAAAATGGCCACCTTCACGAAGCTCTCGTCGGGCTCATGGCGCGCCCAGGTGCGCCGTAAGGGTCGCTACATCAGCGAGACGTTCCTGCGTCGGGAGGACGCAAGGCAGTGGGCGACGGACGTTGAGCGGCAGGTGGATCGCGGAGCCACGCCTCAGCCGTCCCGGATTGCCCGTCTGAATACCTTCGGTGACCTGATCGATCTGCACGTCGCCGATATGAAAGAGGTCGGCAGGGCCCCTGGCCGCTCCAAGTCGGCGACCCTGGAAATGCTGAAGCGAGAGCTCGGCAAGAAGCCGATGGTGGATTTGGATCGCGACCGCCTCATCAAGTTTGGGCGGGCCCGCGCCGCTGATGGGGCAGGCCCTGTCACTCTCAGCATGGACATCGGTGCCATCAAACTCGTGCTGTCTCACGCTGCCGCAGTTCACGGGCTGTCAGCCTCGGTCGAGCCGGTCGATCTCGCACGAATTGCGCTCAAGCGCTTGGGCTTGGTTGGCAAGAGCAATGAGCGAGATCGCCAGCGGACGACTCAGCTATCCACGTAGGCTGCGGGGTCGAAAGGCGTAAGCCTACCTAGTCCAGGGATGGTTGGCGTAGCATCGCCGCGAGCTGGTCGGATTGGACGGGTTCCGGTCACTGACGACCTATGGGTAGCGTCATGAGCGTCCGGTCCCTATTATAACCAGAACACCTGCAACCAGCACTTTCGAGGGCCGTTCGATTGCGGTAGGGGGAGTATGGTTTGTCTCCTCCCACTAGACACCGGTGACCGGTGAAACTTGATATTCACGCCTGATCCGGCTACATAGGGTGTGCAGGAAGTCCTGCAGGTGACTTGTCCGGCCGTGTGTTTGGCAAGCGCCGTGGTTACCCGAAGCCAAAAGCTCCGGTTGCCGACCACAGACTTCCTCACCCCTTCAAGAGCCGCCTTCGGGCGGCTCTTCTCGTTTCTAGGGCAGCTGAATGCCGAACTGCTCCTTCAGCGCCCGTGCGTCGTAGCTGCCGTTATCGACCCATTTGCGGGCGTAACCCACCACATCGGCCAACTGCAGTAGGCGCGAGGCGGCCGAGTCGACCGTCACGACCCGCTTGACGCCCTTGAACCGGCCGTCATGAGCCTGTGACCGCTCGATCTCCCGCCGGAAGTCATCGTGGTCGTTGTGGTGGTTCTGGTCGGTGATGACCTCCACATTGCCGATGGTCTCGCGGCCCAGCACGTCCTTCTGGAAGCGCTTCAGGCCAATCTTGACCGTCTCGACAAGGGCCTGGGCGTAAATCACCGGTCCGGGCCCTGCGCGGGCCCCGATCTTCTGATTTATTAGCACCAGGCGCTCCGCAGGCGCCGCCACCCGAAAACGATGCAGCAGTCCCTGGAGATAGGCGTCACCCATGTTGGCGGCGTGGATCTCGTTGGCGTTGGCTTCGAGAAGGCCCGTGAAACAGCGATCGACCCGGCCCGCCTCGCGGGCAAGCACGAGCACCGCGCCGAGCGAGAGATCGCCGGCGCCGGCGGTCCCGTACTCGTCGATGAAACAGAGCACCTTCTTGTTCAGGGCCGAGGTCACGGGCGGGCGCGCCCCCGCTGCGTCGAGACCATCATCACGCCGCCGCCTTGCGCTTCTTGACCTTTAGCGGGTCGTAGCCGCGCTTCGACACGTCGCGCTTGCGGGCCTTGGTCTCCTCGGCCACCTCGCGGAACTGCGGCTCGAGGGCCTTGAGCTTCTCCACCAGGCCCGAGAGATCATATTCGTTGGAGATCTTGCCCCGCCGGCCGTAGGTCCGCTCGATCCGCTGGACAAAGCCCGCGGTTTCGAGGTCCGCGATATGACGTTGGACCTGCCGCTCGCTCAGGCTCAGCCGGCCTGCCAAGTCGGCTTTCTTCGGAAACGGCTTCCGGTTCGGGTCCCACCAGAAATCCGCCAGTTGCAGCAGCACCGCCAGCTGCGTGGGGTTCAGGCCCAAGCGCGCCTGCGCGCGGAACAGCAGCGAGGGCAGCATGCAGAAGCCGAGGCCCATGACCTCGACGCCCCACTTCTCTTCCGATTGTCGGGTGGTTTTGACCTTACCCGCCGTCTTCGGCGTGACTTCGTCCTCAGTTGTGGTAGCTTCGTCGTTCATCGGGATCTCCTTGTCGCTCAGGACAATGTTGATCTCGGTCGGACATTTCAATGTAGCCCGACTGGACATCCATGTCCGGTTCGACAGGGCGTGTATGTCCAGTCCTGGCCCGGACGTCAACGTCTCCTCTTAAGTAGGACGCACGGCTAAGCGGCATAACGGCTAAGCGCGGATAAGGTAGTATGGGGATACGACCAGTCGCTGACGTCCGGTCGGATTCTGCAAAATTCGTCACAAAGGCGTAGATGAGCGCGCATTTGTTAGCGGACGCGGTCCTTGCCCTCTCCGGACCTAGAGCGGCCTACGGCCTGGTTCGCGGCCCGGAGCTCCCGCGCCAGGGCCAGTCTTTGGCTGTCAGGTCAGCGCCTCCGCCACCCGCGGGATATAGCGGGCGGCCGCGAACCGCAGCGTCTGAAACCCATTGCAATCGCCGTCCAGATCGCGGTGATTGCAGCACATCTGACGGTGGAGACGACATGCCGAGGGCGGCGCACAAACCTCACGAGACCCCCGGTCCGATCGAGGCGCTGAAGGCGCTGGAAACACGCCTGCGCTGGCTGTCGTCCTGGACCATCCACAACGCCAACCAGCTGCGCGACAGCCGCGACGGACTGAAGGTCGGCGGCCACCAGGCGTCCTGCGCCTCGATGACGGCGATCATGTCGGCGCTGTATTTTCACGCGCTGCGGCCGCGCGACAAGGTCGCGGTCAAGCCGCACGCCAGCCCGGTGCTGCACGCCATCCACTACCTGTTGGGCAACCAGAGCCTGGACCAACTGCAGCGCTTCCGGGGCCTGGGTGGCGCCCAGAGCTACCCCTCGCGGACCAAGGACCAGATCCCCGTCGATTTCTCCACCGGTTCGGTCGGCCTGGGCGTCGCCATCACCGCCTTCGCCAGTCTGGTGCAGGACTATCTGATCGCCCACGGCCAGATGGCGCCGGCCGACGCGGGCCGGATGATCGCCCTGATGGGCGACGCCGAGCTCGACGAGGGCAACATCTACGAGGCCCTGATCGAGGGCTACAAGCACGACATCCGCAATTGCTGGTGGATCGTCGACTACAACCGCCAGTCTCTCGACGCGACCACGGCGGATCGGATGTTCACCCGGTTCGACGACATCTTCGCCACCTGCGGCTGGCGTGTCCTGACGCTGAAGCACGGCAAGCTGCAGAAAGCCGCCTTCGCCCGACCCGGCGGCAAGGGCCTGGAAGCCTGGATCGACACCTGTTCCAACGCCGATTTCGCGGCGCTCACCTATCAGGGCGGCGCGGCCTGGCGCGAGCGCCTGCTGCGCGACCTGGGCTCGAACGGACCGACGGCCGAGCTCTTGGCCAGCTATGACGACGAGGCGCTGGCCAGCCTGATGACCAACCTTGGCGGCCACTGCGTCGAAACCCTGATCGAGGCCTTCGACGAGGCCGCCGGCGAACAGCCGACCCTGTTCATCGCCTATACCGTCAAGGGCTACGGCCTGCCCTTCGCCGGGCACAAGGACAACCATTCCGGCCTGATGAATCCGGGCCAGATCGCCGCGTTCCGCGCCTCGCTCGGCATCGCCGAGGGGCAGGAATGGGAACCCTATGGCGGGCTGGGCGACAATGCCGCGGCCACGCTTCGGGCCTTCGTCGAAAGCTCGCCCCTGGCGGCCGCGCCGGCGGAGCCCGTCGCACCGCCGGTCCCCGTCCCCGCGCGCCTTGCCCCGCCGGAGGGCCAGGAGCAGTCGACGCAGACCGCATTCGGCAAGATCCTGCTCGACCTGGCCAAGTCCGGCGAGCCGATCGCCGACCGCATCGTCACCACCTCTCCCGACGTGACGGTGTCCACCAACCTGGGCGGCTGGGTGAACCAGCGCGGCCTGTTCCGCCGGGCAGAGCTGAAGGACGTCTTCCACGCCGCCAAGATCCCCTCCGCCCAGCGCTGGGCGGGCCATGGCGCGGGCCAGCACCTGGAACTGGGCATCGCCGAGAACAATCTGTTCCTGGCCCTGGCCGCCCTGGGCCTGGCCGCGCCGCTGTTCGGCACGCGGCTCCTGCCCATCGGCACGGTCTACGACCCGTTCATCGCCCGGGGCCTCGATGCCTTGAACTATGGCTGCTATCAGGACTCCCGCTTCCTGCTGGTGGCCACGCCGTCCGGCGTCACCCTGGGTCCGGAGGGCGGCGCGCACCAATCGATCAACTCGCCGCTGATCGGCATGGGCCAGCCCGGCCTGACCTATTTCGAGCCGGCCTTCGTCGATGAACTGGCGGTGCTGATGCGTTGGGCCTTCGAGCACCTGCAGGCCCAGGACGGCGGCTCGGTCTATCTGCGGCTGACGACGCGGGTCATCGCGCAGGTCGAGCGCTCTGACACCGTGTGGGAAGCCGACGCCCTGAAGGGCGGCTACTGGCTGAAGCCGCCCGGCCAAAACGCCACCGCCGCCATCGTCTACACCGGCGCCATCGCGCCAGAGGCGCTCGCCGCCTGGGCGGCGCTGATCGACGACCTGCCCGGTCTGGGGCTGCTGGCGGTCACCTCGCCGGACCTGCTGCATCGCGGCTGGAGCGCGCGACAGGCCAACCGCTGGACCGACGGCGGCCGCGAGGCCAGCCACGTGGAAACCCTGCTGGGCGCGCTTTCGCCGGACGCCGGCCTGGTGACGATCATCGACGGCTCGCCCTCGACCCTGTCCTGGCTGGGCGGCGTGCGGGGCATGCGGGTCAGCCCGCTGGGCATCGACCGCTTCGGCCAGACCGGGGACCTGCCCGACCTCTACCGGGCCTACCGCCTGGACACCGACGCGATCCTCGACGCCGCCGCCGAGCTCTTCCTGGGGGCCTGACCAGGGCGGGCGGCGGTCAGCTCAGCTGTCGATGCGGAAGCGCAGGACCGGGCCGTCCCAGACCGGCGGACCGAGCGTCGGTTCCTCCATGTCGCTGACCCCCGGGTGGGCCGCCACCGCGCGCCGCCAGAAGGCCAGCGCCACGATGTTGCGCCGCGCCACGGCGAGCTCCCACCGGCCAGGATAGCGGCTGAAGATTTCCTGGGCCGCGGCCTGGGCGAAGCCCGAGCGGCGGTGTTTCCGCGCCACGAAGAACTCAGCCATATTGCGATCGACCGGCGGCCCGGCGTGGCCCGTGCGGTTGAGCAGCGCAAAACCCGCCAGCCGCCCGTCGCGGCGCAGCAGCAGCGGGATCGAGCCTTCGTCGCGCCAATAGGGGTCGAGGTCATAGGGCTCGAAGCGGCCGTCCTCGCCAATCTCACCCTGCGCCTGGCCCGCCCAGTGCTCGCTGAAGTCGTGGATATAGAGCTGGAACAGGGTCTCCAGCACGCCGCGCTCTTCCGGCTTCGCCAGCGCGATCTCGACCTCGCCCATTTTAGCTCTATCCGGCCTTGCGCGACCCGGCGCGGAACAACAGCGCCATCAGGCCCAGGAACGGCAGCAGCGAGAGCAGGTCGGCCCACCCGCCGTGGACGAACGGGTTCACCGCCTCCATCAGGGCGGTGATATCGCGATCGAAGGTTCCCAGGACGCCCGACGAAAAAGCGATGGCGATGCCGGCGATGGCGCCCCCCGCGATATAGCCCGAGGCCATCAGCACGCCCGGGCTGCGGTCCGAAGCCGCCGCCAGCTCCGCCTCCGACAGGTCGCCGGCCCCGTCCAGATCGCGCCTGCGGCGGTCCACCAGCCAGCGCACCGACCCGCCGACGAAGATCGGCAGCGACGAGGAGATCGGCAGATAGACTCCCACCGCGAACGGCAGCGCCGGGATGGCGCACATCTCCAGCACTCCGGCGATCATCACCCCCAGCAGCACCAGCGCCCACGGCAGCTGCCGGCTGAGGATGCCCTTGATGATGTAGCTCATCAGGGTGGCCTTGGGCGCGTCGTACTTGGTCACCGTCGTGCCGTCGGGCCGGACCTTCACATGGCCGTTGATGCCGGGGTCCACCTGATAGGCCAGCGTGCCGTCGGCGCGCACGAGGTAGCGGGTGGCCGCCCCGCCGGAGGGATCGGGCTTCTGCCAGACGCGGTAGGTCGCCCCGTCGGCCGTGTGCTGTGGCCCCTTCAGCGCCTCGGCGGGCAGGGCCGCCACCGCCGCCGGCGGCAGGGCGGCGGGACCGGCCGGAACCGGCACATAGACCGTCGAGGCCTGGTTCAGGGCCAGCAGGATGGGCCCCAGCGCGACGGCCGAGGCGAAGGCCCCGACCAGGATCGCCAGCTGCTGAGCGCGCGGCGTCGCCCCCACCAGGAATCCGGTCTTCAGGTCCTGCGAGGTGGTCCCGCCGTTGGAGGCCGCGATGCAGACGATGCCCCCTACCGAAAGCGCGGTGACGTAATAGGTCGGCCCCGTCCAGCCCAGCACCAGGAAGATCAGGCAGGTCAGCAGCAGCGTCGCCACCGTCATCCCCGAGATCGGGTTGGACGACGATCCGACCTCACCGGTCAGCCGCGACGAGACAGTCACGAACATGAACCCGAACAGCACGATCAGCACGGCCCCCAGGAAGTTCATTCGCAGCGAGTGGGCCATCAGGATCGCGGCGACCAGCACCACCACGCCCAGCGCCACCCATTTGAGCGAGATGTCGCGGTCGGTGCGCAGAGCCCCTTCGTCCGCCCCCGCAACAGCCCCCACATCCCGCCGACCGCCGAAGTCCGCCACCCCGGCGCGCAGGCTGCGCCAGATGGTCGGCATGGCCCGGACCAGGCTGATCAGCCCGCCGGCGGTCACCGCGCCGGCGCCGATATAGAGGATATAGGCGCTGCGGATGTCGCCGGGCGACATCTCGCCGACCGGGATCTTGCCGGGCGGGATCACCACGCTCATCGCCGAGCCGAAGAACTGGATCAGCGGGATCAGCACCAGATAGGCCAGCACCCCGCCGCCGGCCATGGCCGAGGCGATCCGCGGGCCGATGATATAGCCCACGCCCAACAGTTCCGGCGAAATCTCCGCGGCGATCGAGGCCTTGGCCAGCGGCGCGCCGAACACCGCCTGGGGGGTGTCCTTCCACAGCTTGAACACGCCGACGCCCAGCTTGTAGACCAGCCCAAGACCAAAGCCGGTGACGATGGTCCGGGCGCCGCGCGCCACCTCGGCCTCGGTCTGCGCCTGGCTGGCGTCGGCGCCGATGGCGTGCTCCTCGCGCGTGGCGCCCGCCTTCAGCACCTCGGCGCAGGCCGTGCCTTCGGGATATTTCAGAATGCCGTGCTGCTCGACGATCAGCGCCCGCCTGAGCGGGATCATCATCAAAATGCCCAGCAGCCCGCCCAGGATCGCCACCAGCATCACCCGCGCGATCTCCATGTCGAAGCCCAGGATCATGATCGCCGGCATGGTGACGCCCAGGCCAAAGGCGATGCTTTCCCCCGCCGACCCCGCGGTCTGGACGATGTTGTTCTGCAGGATCGAGGCGCGCGCGACCCCCATCCGCTGCAACAGCC
>JANXXA010000391.1 GCA_025350885.1 Phenylobacterium sp. | reverse complement strand
CACGGCGCGGGCCGAAAGCAGGTGGCCGCCGGATTGAAGGTGGGTCCCGGCTGCGGCGCGCTGCCGCCCAGGCTGGCGAAGTTTGAATAGGTGCGCACATCGATCCACAGGTCGCTGGCGCACTTGGCGCTCAGCCAGCTCATTCGCGCGCAGACCAGAGCCTTGAAGTCGGCACGCGTGTTGGACGCACTGGTCTGGAACTCACCGGTGCGGATCATCCGGGCGGCGGACTCCGTGGCGCTCTCCAGAGTGGTGCAGACCAGCAGCACCATGGCCAGCTCGATCACCCCGAAAATCAGCACCATCAAGGGCAGGCTGACCATGGCGAACTCCACGGCGGTCGCGCCGCGGTCGGCGCGGGCGAAGCGCTTGATCGACGAGATCATGCCTGAATGGCGGGAAACCGACACAGCGTCCTCGAGCAACGAGACGTCAGAATAAAGCGACTTAACTAATCGATCTTCAATTAATGTGCCTAACGGAAATAGTGAGGCCACAAACTTTCGCAGTTTAGTAAATGGTTAACCATGTATAAGGTTTAGTTTCTACTAATGATACAATTCGACTTTCTCAGTCAAAATTTTTACTAGGGATTAATCGAGATCTGCGAAGTTGAAGCTGTATTGAGGGCGAGCAGGCCGACCCGCTTGAAGCCCGCCATCGACTGCTCGCTCAAAAAAGGGAGACCTGACCATGTCCAAGTTCGTCACACGCTTTTTGAAGGATGACTCCGGCGCCACCGCCATCGAGTACGGCCTGATCGCCGCGCTCGTCGCCGTCGTGCTGGTTTCAGCTCTGACCGCCATGGGCGGCAAGCTCACGAGCACCTTCACCGCCGTCAGCGCCGCGCTTCCCTAGGCGCCGACGCAGTCCGCGTAAGGGGCGCCCCCCGGTGGCCTGTCCACCGGGGGGTTCTTCTTTTCCGCGCGCTCGACCGTCAGGCGTTGTCGAGAAACCCTCCGTTCACCGGTCGCCGGCATGATGGCGTAACCGGAGTAACGCGATGATCCACGCGCTTCAGACCCTTAGCCTGCTCGTCTTCCCGCTGCTGATCCTGATCGCGGCGTTTCGCGATGCGACGAGCTACACCATCCCTAACTGGATCTCACTGGCGCTGGTGGCCATCTTCCCTCTGGCGGCCCTGGCGCTGGGCCTGCCGCTTGCCGCGGTCGGCATCCAGCTGGGTCTCGGCGTTGCGGCGCTCGCCGCCGCGATGGCGATGTTCGCCCTGGGCTGGATCGGCGGCGGCGACGCCAAGCTGTTCGCCGCCGCCGTGCTCTGGCTGGGCTGGCCGGCGATCCTGACCTTCCTGGCGGTGACCGGCGTGGCTGGCGGCGCCCTGGCCGTGGGTCTGCTGGCGCTGCGCGCGCCGGCGCTGCGGCGTCATCTGGCCACCGGCCCCGCCTGGGTCGTCCGGCTGGCCGAGCCCGGCGAGA
The DNA here is from genome assembly GCA_025350885.1 of Phenylobacterium sp. Taxonomy (GTDB): domain Bacteria; phylum Pseudomonadota; class Alphaproteobacteria; order Caulobacterales; family Caulobacteraceae; genus Phenylobacterium. The sequence continues at coordinate 3,170 of JANXXA010000391.1, read as the reverse complement.
ACGTACCCTATGGTGTGGCGATCGCCGTCGGCGCTCTGGCGGCCTTCCCCGGCTGCGGCCTGCTGGCGCGACTCTGAGCAAGCCTTGCGGCCGCCGCGGCGGCGGCGCACATGCGAGCTGAAGAGGGTCGTTCCTCGTCCGATAGAGAGCCCGCATCATGTCCGAAGTGATCCTGGAAACCTCGGAGATCCCCGCGATCCCGGTCCATGCTCTGGCGGAAAATGAGGTCGCCGCGGCCCTCGACGCCGCGGCGCCGTTCGTCAAAGCCTTTGCCGCGCTGTCGGAGTTCAAGGGCAAGGCCGGCCAGGCCCTGCTGGCGCCCGATGCGGACGGCGCCCTGGCCAGTGTGTGGTTCGGGCTTGGCGCCGATGGCGACCCGCACCCAGACCCCATGACCCTGCGCCAACTCGCCGCGAAACTTCCAGCCGGGGTCTATCGCATCGCCCAGGCCCCGCCGGGCATGGCCGCCGACCAGATGGCGCTGGCCTTCGCGCTCGGCAGCTACCGGTTCGACCGCTATAAGGCCCACGGCGCGGAGCGCGCGAAGCTCCTCGCCGAAGGTTGCGACGTAGCCGAAGTGCGCCAGGTGGCCCACGCCTGCGCGCTCGCCCGAGACATGATCAACACCCCGGCCAACGACATGGGGCCGCTTCAACTGGAGACCATCGCCCGCGAGATCGCCGAGCAGCATGGGGCGCAGATCAGCGTGATCACCGGCGACGACCTGCTGGCGGCCAACTATCCGGCGGTCCACGCCGTCGGCCGCGCCGCCGACCCGGCCCGGGCGCCCAGGATGATTGAGCTGACCTGGGCGCCGCCGGGGGGCGGGGCCGGCCGGCCGCTGGTCTGCCTGGTCGGTAAGGGCGTGGTGTTCGATACCGGCGGCCTGGACATCAAGCCCTCGGCCGGCATGCGCCAGATGAAGAAGGACATGGGCGGCGCCGCCCACGCCCTGGCGCTGGGGCGAATGATCATGGCGGCGGAGCTGCCCGTGCGGCTGGCGGTGCTGGTCCCGGTGGTCGAGAACGCCATCTCCGGCGACGCCATGCGGCCGGGCGACGTGCTGGCCTCGCGCAAGGGGCTGTCCATCGAGGTCGGCAACACCGACGCCGAGGGCCGGCTGATCCTGGCCGATGCTCTGACCCGGGCCGCAGAACTTCAGCCGGCGCTGACGCTGGACCTCGCTACGCTGACCGGCGCGGCGCGGGTGGCGCTGGGGCCGCAGCTGCCGCCTTTCTATACGGACGACGATGACCTGGCCGACGCCATCGAGCGCGCCGCCAAGGCCACCGGCGACCCGGTTTGGCGGATGCCGCTGTGGAAGGGCTATGTGGACGCGCTGGACAGCGACGTGGCGCAGATCAAGAACGAGCCCGACGGCTGGGCGCAGGCCGGCTCGGTGACGGCGGCGCTGTTCCTGCAGCGGTTCGCCCCGGCCGGTCCCGATTGCGGCCCCTGGGCGCATTTCGACATCTTCGCCTGGAACCCGCGCAACCGGCCAGGCCACCCGGCCGGCGCCGAGGCGCAAGCCATCCGCGGACTCTATCGGATGATCCGAGAGCGGTTTTCGTGATGGATGACCTGCGGGTGACCCCGATCCGCGACGGCATCGCCAGCCGGTCGCTGGAGGGGATCGTGCGCGCAGAAGTCTATCTGGAGCCCAAGGTCAGGCGCTGCGGCCGCCCCGCCATCGGCATCCACCGGGCTCCGGACCTCGAGTCCGAACAGTTGGACCAACTCCTGTTCGGCGAGAGCTTCGAGGTGATCGAGGAAGAGGCCGGCGGCTTCGTCTGGGGCCAGGCCCCGCGCGACGGCTACGTGGGCTTCGTCGCGAGCGGCGCGCTGGCGGCGCACGAACCGCCGCCGACCCACCGGGTCAGCGCGCTGCGGACCTATGCCTTCCTCGAGCCAAGCATCAAGTCGCGCGCCGGCGGCCCCTTTTCGCTGAATTGCCTGGTGGCGGTGGAGGCCGAGCAGGGCCGGCTCGCCAAGGTGGCCGGCGCGGGCTGGATGGCCGTCGAGCATCTGGCGCCGATAGGCAGCTTTGAGACCGATCTGGCCGCCGTCGCCGAGCGGTTCTTGGGTGCGCCCTATCTCTGGGGCGGGCGCGAGAGCCTGGGGCTGGACTGTTCGGGCCTGGTGCAGGCCGCCCTGTTCGCCTGCGGGATCGCCTGCCCGCGCGACGCCGACCAGCAGGCAGGCCTCGGCCACCAGATCGCGCGCGAAGACTTCGGCCGCGGCGACCTCGTGTTCTGGAAGGGCCACGTGGCGGTCGGCCTTGACGCTGAGCGCATCGTCCACGCCAACGGCTTCCACATGGCCGTGGCGATCGAACCGCTGGAGACGGCGGTGGCGCGGATCGGGGCCGCCGGCGGCGGACAGCCGACCACATTTCGCCGGCTTTAGGGCGCAGGAGTGGCCCATGCGCAGGCTGTTGCTCGCCCTGGCCGCCTTGATAGCCGCCGCCGCCACGCCGGCCGCCGCCGAGCCGGTGGCAATCACCTTCGACGACCTGCCGACCATGGCCCTGTCGCCGACCACCGACTACGCTCTGGTGACCACCAAGGCCCTGCTGGCCGGCCTGCGCCGCCAGCACATCCCGGCCATCGGCTTCGTCAATGAGGTAAAGCTGGAGGCGCGCGACAAGCCCGAGCGGATCGCCCTGCTCTCGCGCTGGCTGGACGCCGGCATGGCGCTGGGCAACCACAGCTATTCGCACCCGCACTTCTCGACCACGCCGGTCGCCGCCTACATCGCCGACGTGGCCCGGGGCGAGGTCGTCACCCGCGGCCTGCTCGCGGCGCGCGGCAGGCCACTGCGCTGGTATCGCCATCCCTATCTGGAGACCGGGGCGACAGCGCAGGACCGCGCCACCTTCGAGGCCTGGCTGGGCGCGCACGGCTATCGCGTCGCGCCGGTGTCGATGGAGAATTCCGACTGGCTGTTCGCCCTGCCCTACGATGAGGCGGTGCTGAAGAGCGATGCGGTCAAGGCCGAGCGCATCCGCCGCGCCTATCTGGCGTTCACGGGCAAGATCGTCCCCTGGTATCGGCAGGCGGCGCTGGACGTGTTGGGCCGGCGCCCGGCGTTCGTCTTCCTGCTGCACGCCACCCGGCTTAACGCCGACACCTTAAGCGAGCTGGCGGCGATCCTGCGCGCCAATGACCTGA
>JANXXA010000262.1 GCA_025350885.1 Phenylobacterium sp. | reverse complement strand
CCGCTGCACGATCCCTATGCATTTGCCCAGGCCCAGGCCTTCAACAGTTATCTCTGCTCGACCGTGCACGTCGCCCATGCCCACAAACACCGAGGCTACCGCTGGACGGACGACCCCGTGGCGTTGGCGGCCTTAACTCGCCAGGTCCCGCAAAATGAGATTGCCTGTTTCCGCCTGATCGAAGACGAAATGTTCCAAGGCCCGTGGGTCCTGGGCGATGCCTATTCGATTTGCGATGCCTACCTCTACACCTTGCTCGGCTGGCTGCCCGGCGACGGGGTAGATACTGCCCAATTTCCGCGGCTGTCAGACCATAGCCGTCGCGTGGCCGAGCGGCCTGCCGTGCGCAAGGTTCTTGCGCTTGAGGCGGCTTAGAGGCGCATTCGGCGCAAGAAGCTTGCGGCGAGAGGGGCATTTCGCTAGACGCTGTGGCCATGCGCACGCGCACTTCCAGCCTGCTTCTTCTTACGCTGGGGCTTAGCCGCCCCTGGGCGCCTCTCTAGGCTGCGCGTCTTCGCGGCCGGGCGTTCAGGGGTTTTCGCCGCCGCCTGACCCCAGCCATTCCCGCGAAGAGACATCAAGCCATGACCACCCCCACAGCTGAATCCGTACCCGAGTCCGTCGCAGCCCCGCGCGCCGAGCGCGACCGCGTCATCGTCTTCGACACCACCATGCGCGACGGCGAGCAATCGCCGGGCGCCTCGATGTCGCACGACGAGAAGCTGGAACTGGCCAAGATCCTCGAGGACCTGCGCGTCGACGTGATCGAGGCCGGCTTCCCCATCGCCTCCAACGGCGATTTCGAGGCGGTCCGCGCGATCTCCGGGATCGTCACCGAGAGCATCGTCTGCGGCCTGGCCCGCGCCGGCATGGCCGACATCGACCGCTGCGCCGAGGCGATCCGCAAGGCCAGGCGCGGTCGCATCCACACCTTCCTGTCGACCAGCCCCAGCCACCGCGACCATATTCTGCACGCCAGCCAGGAAGACATCCTGGAGATGATCACCAAGTCGGTCGGCCACGCGCGCAACCTCTGCGACGACGTGGAGTGGTCGGCCCAGGACGCCACGCGCACCGAGCCGGATTTCCTGCGACGCTGCGTTGACGCCGCCATCAAGGCTGGCGCCGGCACCATCAACCTGCCCGACACCGTCGGCTACAGCTATCCGAGCGAATATGCCGACATGTTCCGCGATATCCTGGAGCACGTGGAGGGCGCCGACCGGGTGATCCTGTCCACCCACTGCCACAACGACCTGGGCCTGGCGGTCGCCAACAGTCTGGCCGGCGTGCAGGGCGGTGCGCGCCAGGTGGAGGTGGCGATCAACGGCATCGGCGAACGGGCCGGCAACGCCGCGCTCGAAGAGATCGTCATGGCGCTGAAGGTGCGCGGCGACGCGCTGGCCTTCCACACCGGCGTGGAGACCCAGCACATTACCCGGGCCAGCCGCTACGTCTCGGCGATCACCGGTTTCCCTGTGCAGTTCAACAAGGCGATCGTCGGCAAGAACGCCTTCGCCCACGAGAGCGGTATCCACCAGGACGGGATGCTGAAGGATCGCGGCACCTATGAGATCATGAGCCCCGAGACGGTGGGGCAGGGCGGCTCCAACCTGGTGATGGGCAAGCACGCCGGCCGGGCCGGATTTCGCGAAAAGCTGCGGACGCTGGGCTACGAGCTGGGCCAGAACGCGCTCAACGAGGCGTTCCAGCGGTTCAAGGATCTGGCCGACAAGAAAAAGCACGTGTTCGACGACGACATCGTGGCCCTGGTGGACGACGCCCTGGCCTCGGGCTCCGACCGCATCCAGGTAAAGACCCTGCGGGTGATCGCCGGCACCGAGGGACCGCAGGAGGCGTTCCTGACGGTCACCATCGACGGCGTGGAGACCTCGGCCAACGCCACCGGCGACGGCCCGGTCGACGCGGTGTTCAACGCCATCCACAAGGTCGCCCCGCACGAGGCCATCCTGCGGCTGTTCCAGGTGCATGCGGTGACCGAGGGGACCGACGCTCAGGCGCAGGTCTCGGTGCGGCTGGAAGAGGACGGGCGCATCGCCACCGGCCAGGCCGCGGACACCGACACGCTGACCGCCTCGGCCAAGGCCTATGTGAACGCGCTCAACAACCTCACGGCGCGCAAGGAAAAGTCCGCGCCCGCCGCCATCGCCAGCGGGTTCTAGCGTCCCACCTCGCGCCATTTCGCGGCATGCTCTGGATCCTCATCACGGTCGCCGCCGCGCCGCTGCAGGTGGCGCGCAATGTGCTGCAGCGCGGGCTGGTCGGCGACGCCGGGCCGTGGGGCGCGACCCTGGTGCGGTTCCTGTTCGGCCTGCCGTTTTCGCTGGCGATCTTCGCCGCGGTAGCTCTGGCCACGCCGTCGGCGGATCCGCGCCTTTCCGCGCGGTTCCTGGTTGCGGTCGCGGTCGGCGCGCTCAGCCAGGTGGGGGCGACCGCGGCCCTGCTGATGGCCATGCGCACCTCCGGCTTCGCGGTGGCGACCTTCATGCAGCAGTCGTCCCTGCCGCTGGGCGGGCTGATCGGTTATTTCGCGTTCGGCGATCGCCTGAGCGCCGTCCAGTGGATCGGGATCGCCACGACGACGGCGGCGCTGCTGGCGCTGTCGTGGCCCAGCCGGCAGAAGGCCACGGGCGCGGCATCGGGCTCGCTCTATGGCCTGGCGTCCGGAATGGCCTTCGCCGTAGCGTTGAATGGTTATCGTCAGGCCGGACTGGCGCTGGAGCCCTCACATCCGATCTATTCGGCGACGGCGGCCCTGTGCATCGCCCAGGCGCTGCAGTCGGTGGTGATGGTCGCGCTGCTGGCGGCAATCCGGCCCGGCGCCCTGCGCGCGGTGGGCGCATCATGGCGGGTCTCGTTGGGCGCCGGTTTCTTCGGGACTGCGGCCTCGGCCTGCTGGTTTTCCGCCCTGGCCCTGGCGCCGGCCGGCCAGGTGCGCGCCGTCGGCGTCATCGAAGGCCCGATCGCTGCGGCGGCGGGGCGGCGGCTGTTCAAGGAGCGGCTGACAGTTCGCCAGCTGCTGGGCGGCGCCCTGGCGGCGGCCGGCGTGCTGATGACCGCCCTTGGCTGAGCATTGCGGTTTGCCGAGGGGCGTCGCGGGGGCCTAAACCGGATCATGGCCGCCTCCGATCTGCTCAATGCCGCCCTGTCGTTGCGCCGCGGCGAGGGACCGCGCGTCGGCGCCGAACGGATCGCGCTGCTGCGGGCGCTGGGCGAGCTCGGCTCGATCCGCGCGGCGGCCGAGCACGTCGGCCTGAGCTACAAGGCCGCCTGGGATGCGGTGCAGGCGTTGAACAACCTCTTCGAGACCCCCCTGGTCACCGCCCAGGCCGGGGGACGCCAGGGCGGGGCGGCGCAGCTCACCGAGGCTGGCCGCACGGTGATCGAGGCTTTCAACCTCGTCGAGACGGAGCTGGGCGGGGTGATCGGGCGCCTGCAACAGGGTCTGGCGAGCGGCGATATCGGCGGCCTGTTCTGGAGCCTCGGTCTGCGGACCAGCGCGCGCAACGCCCTGCGCGGAACCGTCACCCAGGTAACCGACGGCGCGGTCAACGCCGAGGTCGGCCTGGCCGTCGCCCCTGGCGTCGAGATTACCGCCATCGTCACCCGCGAAAGTGTCGCCGCGCTCGGCCTGACGGTCGGGCGCCCGGCCATCGCCCTGATCAAATCCAGTTTCGTGATCCTGGCTCACGGTGACGGGATCGTGACCTCGGCTCGAAACCAGATCGCCGGCATCGTCGTCGCGCGCCACGACGGCGCGATTTCCAGCGAGATCACGCTGCACATCGCAGAAGGCAAGACCCTCACCGCCACCGTCACGCGGGCCAGCGCCGAGGTCATGGCGCTCGCCGAGGGCGCGCCCGTCACCGCCCTGATCAAGGCCTCGCACGTCATCCTGGCGGTGGAGTAGCTTCGGGCTGACCGTGGGCCGACGGCGGTCACGGCGGCCGCGACGCCGCACCCGGCTCTTTATGCCTTGAATTCGACCAGAGGGCAGGGCAGGGAAGCCCAAGTCACCCGGTAACTCGAAACGACGCGTCGCTGGCTTCAGCGCAGGCGGGACGGTTTCGACCTTTTCGGCGGACCGCCCCTTCTTCCAGCCCCCAGTCTCCAGGGCCTTCCATGATCTCTTCGCTCTTCGGCGCCATTTCCAACGACATCGCCATCGACCTCGGCACCGCCAACACCCTGATTTACATGAAGGGCAAGGGCATCGTGCTGAATGAGCCCTCGGTGGTGGCGCTGCGCAACGTCGGCGGCCGCAAGATCGTCCACGCTGTCGGCATCGAGGCCAAGCAGATGCTGGGCCGCACCCCCGGCCACATGGAGGCGATCCGTCCCATGCGCGACGGCGTCATCGCCGACTTCGAAGTCGCCGAGGAGATGATCAAGTATTTCATCCGCAAGGTGCACAACCGCAGCGGCTTCGTGAATCCCAAGGTCATCGTCTGCGTGCCGTCGGGCGCCACGGCGGTGGAGCGCCGGGCGATCAATGATAGCTGCCTCAACGCCTCGGCGCGTCGCGTCGGTCTGATGTATGAGCCCATGGCCGCGGCGATCGGCGCTGGTCTGCCTATCCATGAGCCGACCGGCTCGATGGTGGTCGATATCGGCGGCGG
>JANXXA010000227.1 GCA_025350885.1 Phenylobacterium sp. | reverse complement strand
CGCCCGCGAGGCGCGCCCCGAGCGCGTCATGCCGCCGCTGCGCGCCGAGGTCCTGGCGGCGCGTGCGCCGCTTGAACGCCCCGCGTCCCGGGCCGCGCGGAGCGTCGAGGACGACCTCTTCGACGACGAACCCCTGACCCTGAACGACGTCCGTGGAGCCGCCCGGTGAAGTCCATGCCCCGCATCCTGCCGCTGGTCGGCATCGCCGTGGGCGGGGTCCTGGCGATCAACGCCCTGGCCGGCGCGCGCGACCTGCCTGGCCTGTTCTCGGCGGCCCGCGCCCACGCCGAGGAAGCCGCCGCCAAGGTCAAGCCGGCCAAGTCGGGAAAGCCGGCAAAGCTCGCCGAAAAACCCGCCGAACCACCGCTGGCGACGCCGCTGCCCGGGGTAACGCCCGCGGCGACCGGCGCGGCGACGGATGTGGCCGCCACGGGCCTGCCGCCGCCGACCCTGCAGCCCAGGGCGGTTTGCGCGCCGACGGCCGCCGAACTCGCCAAACAGGCCGGGCTTTCGCCCGCCGAGCTGCAGCAGCTGCAAAGCCTCGGCGCGCGCCGCACCCAGCTGGACCAGCGCGAGACCGACCTCTCGACCCAACTGGCGCTGCTGGCCGCCGCCGAAGCCAAGCTCGACGCCAAGGTCAAGGTGCTGGGCGGCCTGAAGACCGACGTTCAGGGCCTGCTGGCCCAGGCCGATGGCCGCGAAGCCGGCGAGGTCGCCCGGCTGGTGAAAGTCTTCGAAGGCATGAAGCCCAAGGACGCCGCCGCGCGGCTGGCGATCCTCGATGACACGGTCCGGCTGCCGATCGCCGCCAAGATGAAGGAGAAGTCGCTTTCCGCCGTCGTCGGTCTGATGACGCCGCAGGAGGCCAAAAAGCTCACCGAATCCCTGGCGCACCGCTTTTCCGCCGCCCAGACCCTGGCCCAGAACGCCACCGCCCAGGCAAGCGCCCCCGCCACAGCGACCACCCCGGCCGCCGATGCGCCCGGCAAGCCCCCCGCCGCCAGGCGTGCGCCGGGCAAGCAGGCCAGGAAGGCGCCACGCAAGGCCGCGCCTGCCGGCGAGCAAGCCGCCGCCGTCGCCCCGGCCGCGACCGCTGACAAGCCGCCCGCCGTTCCGGCGCCGGCCAAGGCGGGCTAGCCGATGGGGCTGCGCCAGACCTTGCGGGCCGGCGTTGTCGCGGTGGCCTTCGCTGGCGGTGTGATGCTGGCGGGCGCCGCGCCGAGCGGCGGCGTCGAGGTGCGTGTCGCCCAGGCCGACACCTTCTCGCGCTTGGAATTCCGCGGCGCCGCCAGCGTCCAGACCCGGCGCGACGGCCAGATCCTGACCCTGACCTTTCCCCGGGACGGCGACCCTGACATCGCCCGCCTGCACACCGCGCCGCCGCGCTGGATCAAGACCGCCGACAAGAAGCATGTCGGAGGTCGCCTGCAGCTGGTCCTGACCCTCGCCGATGACGCCGAGGTCAAGGTCGGGTCGGCCGATGGCTCGGCGTTCGTCAATGTCTTCAAGAAGCCGCCGCTGACGCCGGCCGAGCTGGCGGCGGCCACGCCGGCGACCCCGACGCCCACGCGGCCCAGTCCTTTGCCGCCCGGCGGCGTGGTCCACATGGACAGCCGCGTGGTCAACGCCCAGGTCCAGTTCAGCTTCAACTGGGCCCATCCGGCGGGCGCCGCGGTGTTCCGTCGGGGTGATGCGGTCTGGGTGGTGTTCGACGCCCCGGCGGTCCTCGACCTCAGCCGCACGCCGCGCGGCCTGACCCAATTCAGCACGGTCCAAGCGGTCCGGGGCGCCGACTATTCGGCGGTCCGCATCGAGGCCGCGCGCGGCGTGCCGGTGTTCGCCACCGCCGTCGGCTCCAACTGGACCATCGCCCTGGGACCGGGCGATCAGGGCGCGTCCAGCCTGGTCAGCGTCGCCCGCGATGAGGCCGGCGGTCCGGCCACGCTGAAGGCGCCCGTCGCCGGGATCACCGGGATCGTCAGGCTCGCCGATCCGCAGGCCGGCGACACGGTCACCGTGGTCACCGCGCTTGGCCCGGCCAAGGGGGTGGGCGCCCGCCGCGACTACATCCAGCTGGCGCTGCTGGCCTCTACCCAGGGGCTGGCGGTAGAATCGCACATCGATGACCTGACCGTGGTCCGCGACGGCGACATTGTCCGCATCGGCCGGCCGCGGGGCCTGGCGCTCTCGCCGACCCTGGCCACTCAGCAACTCGCCAAGGCCGATCTCGATGCGCCGCGGCCCGCCGCCCGGCCCGGACTGATCGACGACGCCGGCTGGCCCAGGCTTGGCGAAGGCGGGTTCCTGCGCCGCTACCAGCAGCTGCTCTCGGCGGCGACCATCGAAAGCGCCAGCAAGGACAAGGGCGCCTCGACCCAGTCGCGCCTGGCCTTGGCGCGATTCCTGGTGGGTTCGGAACTCTCCTACGAGGCCATCGGCGTGCTCAACGACCTGGTCCGCGCCAATCCCCAGACCGCCGACACCCCCGAATTCCGCGGCCTGCGCGGCATCGCCCGCGTCATGGCGCGGCGCTACAAGGAGGCCGAGACCGATTTCTCCGCCCCGGTGCTGGCCGAAGATCCCTCGAGTGCGCTGTGGCGGTCCTATATCGCCAGCAAGCTGGCCCAGTGG
>JANXXA010000222.1 GCA_025350885.1 Phenylobacterium sp. | reverse complement strand
CTCCTACGCCCGCGGCACGGCGGACCAGGCGCATCGGGTGGCCGAGGCGCTGCGGGCGCTGGGCTATGGCGTCTGGCGGGACGACGAGTTGCCGGCCCACCGGGCCTACGCCGAGGTGATCGAGGAGCGGTTGGCGGCGGCCAAGGTGGTTGTGGTGATCTGGTCGGCGGAGGCCGCCAAATCGGAGTGGGTGCGCTCGGAGGCGGACCGGGCGCGCGGGGATCACAAGCTGGTCCAGCTCCGGGTCGATGGCGCCCAGCTGCCGATGCCGTTCGACCAGATCCAGTGCGCGGACCTGGCCGGCTGGTCGGGCGACACCAATGCGCCGGGCTGGCGCAAGGTGGTGGCCAGTCTCGGCGATCTGATCGGCGCGGTTCCAGCGACGCCTGTCGAAGCCCCCGCCTTGGCCCTGCCCAGTAAGCCCTCCATCGCCGTTATGCCCTTCGCCAACCTCTCGGGCGATCCGGAGCAGGAGTATTTCGCCGACGGCCTTGTCGAAGAAATCACCGGCGCTCTGTCGCGCATCCGGTCAATCTTCGTGATCGCCAGCGGCTCCACGCTGTCATTCAAGGGCAAGGCGGCGTCGCCAGGGGACGTCGCCCGCCAACTCGGCGTGCGCTACATCCTCGAAGGCAGTGTTCGCAAATCGGGCGTGCGTGTGCGAGTTGCGGTCAGCCTGCTGGACGCCGTCAACGGGTCTCAGATCTGGGCGGAGCGCTTCGAGGACACCCTGGAAGATGTGTTCCAGCTACAGGACAAGGTGGCGTTGGCCGTAGCAGGTCGCATCGAACCCTCGGTGCGCGACGCTGAAATCCGCCGGGCCGAATCGCGGACGATTGGGAACATGGGCAGCTATGATCTCTATCTCCGCGCTCGCGCGTCTTGGCGGAAATTCGACAAGGTCGGCCTCCACGAAACGTTGGGTCTGTTGCACCGCGCGCTCAAAAGCGAGCCGGACTACGCCGCCGCTCTGGGTTTCGCGGCTTGGTGCCACGGATGGATGGCCATGGCCGGATGGTCGGATGACCTGGCCTCTGAGCTGCAGCAGGCGCGCCAACTCGCGCACCGCGCGCTTGAGGTTGCCCGAGATGATCCCGAAGTCCTCGCATTTGTCGCCGACGCCCTGGTCATGAGCGGTGGCGATATGGCGGTATCGCATAGGCTCGCCGAACGCGCCGTCGCGATGAATCCTGGCCTCGCCTTCGGTTGGCATATGAGTGGCATCTACTACATGCTCGAAGGCGACTGGGACGCTGGATTGCAATGCATCGAAACCTCGATGCGCCTTGATCCCGTGGCGGAGTATCGCGGCCCGCAGCTTTGCTGGGTGGGCATTGACGCGTTTCGTGGGGGCCGGTTCGAAGACGCGGCCGCCCTGCTCGGTCAGGCCCTGCAGCTGATGCCGGGCTATATTTGGACCCACGCCGCGTTGGCCAGTTGCCTGGGGCATTTGGGTAGGGCGGACGGGGCCCGCAGGGCCGCGGCCAGGTTCAGCGCCATTTCATCCCTCTCCATGCCTTCGGTTGTGAGGTTGTTTAAGGACTCAACGTTTCGTCAGCTGTTCCTCCACGGCATCGCCCTGGCGGAGGGAGCGGGCAATACGGCGCTCTAAACCAGCGCCACCGACAAGGTGCTCAGCGTCGTGGCAGCCCTGGGAATCCGTCTGGCGGTCGATCCGAGGTCGCCGCAGGCCGACTAGCGCCGGCACCTAAGCCGGCGCGCGCAGAGCGGTCTTGCGCCGCCGCAAGAGGGCGCCGGCGCCGGCCAGGCCCAGCATCATCATCGCCCAGGTCGAGGGTTCAGGCACGCCGCCGCCCACCGGTACCGGCGGCGCCAGGACGCCACTGTTGCCGACCCCCTTGGGCAGGATCAGGCTGAAATGCGAGGCGTCGCCACCGAACCCCGATGCCAGGTGGATGACCGGATCCAGGATGGCGAGGCCGGTCGTGTAGAGGGCATAGGGCGAAGCATAGAGGGTCGCGACATTCGCCGAAACATCGGCCCCCAGCGCGATTCGCCCGTAGAAATTCACGTCGCCCGGCTGGAAATACAGCGAACCCAACGCGTTGAATGACGTCAGGATCGGTGCGCCAAAGCTATCGAGCGCCCCGCAAGTTTCGGCCGTGCGTGCCAGGCCGTTGCAGCTGTGGGTGAAGCCGCCGCTGCCGCCGATGAAAGCGCCCGTGTCCACGCCGATGCTGGCGCTCATCAGATTTGAATAAATGTCCGGAACATCCTCCGAGACGCCGGTGAAATAGGCGCCCTCAAGCGCGAATCCGCCGAAGCCAAGCTTGTAGCCGGGACTGCCTTCCCAGTCCGTCAGCGGGCGGACTGACTCCATGTAGTCGGAGAGGGCCTGGGCTTCTTCGACAGAGTCCGCATGCAGGACAAAATCGTAGAAGATCGAGGCGCGGGCTACCGCGAGGAAATTCTCGTCCCCGGCGCTGTTGACGCCCACCGACCCCTCGGCGCGCAGGAACGGAGACGTCGCCCGGGTGAGGCCCATCCCGCTGCCAAGCTCCAGGTCGCTGCTGGCGATGGTCGCGCCGTGGGCGACGGCGGTATAGGCGCCGGCGGTGTCGTGGTCATGCATGTCGACGAAAGTAGTGCTGACGCGATCCCAGCTTTCGCCCCACACGAAGGCGTCCTGCTGAACGACCGCCTGAGCGTGCGCCGACGACGCCGCGCAGGCGGCCAGCAATGCCAGGGCCGCGGCCATGGATAGTCTCGACGTTACGCACTGGCGCATTCCTGCAATCCCTGACGCCCGACGGTGCGAGGGGAAATCCCCTTGTCCTGCGGGCGCGATTGACCGTTAGTCTGGGGCCGCCGGTCGCGCATCGGCCAAATGGGGGAGCCAGATGGCCGATGGGCCCGCCACGACCGTCGCAGCCGAAGGCGGATTGGCGGCGCAGACACGGGCCGTCGTGATGGCCGCGGAAATGCGGTCGGGCGTGCTGTTGAGCCTGGTCGGGGCGGCGGCGATGGTGGCGGCGCTGGTCTTTGTCGGCCACACCTTCGGCCCGCTGGTTCGCCCCGCTTATCTGCTGACCGGGTGGTTGGCGGCGATGACCCTGCTGCTGCTGGTCTTCGCCTTGCTCGCGGGACTGTTTGTCTTGCGCAAGCCTGGCGATCCGCAGGTGGGCAGCTGGCGACGCGCGGGGGCCGCGATCTCGGTGGGCGTCAGCGTCGTGATGGCGATAAGCCCCTGGATCCTGCTGCCCAACGCCTCGCCGGCCCTGCTTCACCTCATGGTGCTGCTCTACGTTTGGTACCTGACGACCGCCGTGATGTCGGCCAACGCGGCCGTGCCGATATCAGCTTTCCAGGTGATCATGGTCGCGGGGTCGCTGGTGACGTTCCTGCTTTGGCGGGATGTGGAACTGGCCCGTCCGCTGGCGGTGTTCCTGGTCCTCATCGCGGCCTCGATGCTGGTCCTGCGCGACCTGGGCCGAAGGGCGGTCATTCGCGCGATCGAGGAGCGGCTGGTCAGCGAGCGAGCCGGGGCCGCCACGCGGACGGCCCTGGCCGCCGCCGCGGCGGAGCGCGACGCCAAGACCCGGCTGATCGCGGCGGCGTCTCACGACATGCAGCAGCCCCTGCAGGCCGCCAGCCTGTTCTTCGAAAATGCCCTTGAGGCTCCGGACGCTGACGCCCGCGAGCGGGCTGTCGCCGGCGCCCGCCGCGCTTTCGCTTCGACCCGCCAGCTGATCGCTCAGATGCTCGACCACCTGCGTCTCGAGGCCGGCGTGATCGTCCCCGAGATGCAGACGGTGAACCTGGGGTCGCTGATCGCCGAGGTCGTCGAGGCGCACGCGCCGTCCGCGCAGGTCGAGGGGTTGCGGCTGACGGCGATGCCCAGCCGCGTGTACGTGGAGGCCGACGTCGCCCTGCTCAACCGGGCGCTCGGCAACCTCGTAGCCAACGCCATCCGCCACTCCGGGGGCCGCCGGGTGGTGGTGGGCGCGAGGCTGAACGGCGGCATCGCGAGCCTGTGGGTGGTGGACGACGGCAAGGGCGTGACCGACGCCGATGACCGAAGGCTGTTCGACGACTTCGCGCCCGGACCATCTCGCGACGTCGAGCAGCGGCCGGGCTTTCACCTGGGGCTCGCCTCGGCGCGCCGCTCGCTGGCCTTGATGGGGGGTGAAACGGGGATCGACCGTCGGTGGCGTCGCGGCAGCGCCTTCTACCTTCGGCTAGGGCGTGGCGCGGTCCGGCGCGCGGAGGCGGACCGGGGCCAACTATGCGCAGCTGCCTGATCTGCGACGATCATGCGTTGATGCGCGAGGCGCTGGTCAACATGGTCGCTCTGCGATGGCCGGCAGTCACCGTTTTCGAGGCCGGAGATTTTCCCTCGGCCTGGGCGCTCGCGGCGCGGCAACCGGACCTTTTTCTCGTCGATCTGGAGATGCCGGGCGCTGATCCCCGGGCCGGCGTCGAGGGGATACGCCGGGCGGCGCCGGGGTCCCCGCTACTGGTGATCACGGGGTCGCAGGACGACGGCCTGCTCGTCGACCTGATCAAGCTGGGTGTCGCGGGCTTTGCGATGAAGCAATCGACCAAGCCGGTGCTGCTCGCGGCGATCGATCTGGTGCTGGCGGGCGAGCGGTACCTGCCGGCGCGGTTTGCGGAGCTGCAACGCGAGACGGCGCAGGCCGCCGGGCGGGGGTCCGACCTTCTGACCCCGCGACAGCTGGAGATCGTCCGGCTGCTGGCGCAGGGCAGGAGCAACAAGGACATTGCCCGCGCCCTGGCTGTGTCGCCGGCCACGATCAAGACCCATGTGGCCCAGATCCTCGCGGTGACCGGCGCGGTCAATCGCACCGAGGCGTCATCGCGGGCGCAGGCTCTGGGGCTGCTCGCCCTACCTTAAGCGTTGCGCGCCATTAGGCCGCCATCGACCGGGATGGTCACGCCGGTGATGTAGGACGCCGCCGGCAGGCAGAGGCTGAGCGTGATGTGCGCCACTTCGTCGGGGCGGCCGTAGCGGCCGAGCGCGGTGCGGCGTTTGGCGAAGGTGGCCTTGTCGGCCTGCGGGATCGCCTCGGTCATGCCGGTGAGGATCGGGCCGGGACAGATGCAGTTGACGGTGATGCCCTCGCGGCCCAGCTCGACGGCCAGCGCCCGGGTCAGGCCGGTGACCCCGGCCTTGGCGGCGGCGTAGGCGCTATCGCGCGATGTGGCGCCCAGCGCCTCGGTCGAGGCGATGTTGACGATCCGGGGCGCGGCGGACTTGCGCAGGTGGGGCAGGGCGGCGCGGATGATCCGCTGGTGCGAGGTCAGCATGACGCCGAGCGCGCGGGTCCAGATCGCCTCGTAGTTGGCCGCGTCGATGGCCGCGAAACCCCCGACCCCGGCGTTGTTGATGACGATGTCGAGGCCGCCGAACCGCTGGGCCACGGCGGCCACCACGGCGTCGATGGCCGCCCCGTCGGCGACGTCGAGCGTCCAGGCCTCGGCGCTAAAGCCGCGGTGGACCAGGTCGTCGGCCACCTCGCGCACGCTTTCCGCGGCGATGTCGGTGAGCGCCACATGCGCCCCCTCGGCGGCGAACACCTCGGCGGTGGCGCGGCCCATGCCGCTGGCCGCCCCGGTGATCAGGACGGTTGAGCCGGCGACGGAACGGGAGAGGGCGGTCAAAGGCTCAAGCCTCCATCGACGATCAGGGTCTGGCCGACCACATAGGCCGCCAGCGGCGAGGCCAGGAACAGCGCCGCGCCGGCCATGTCCTGGGGCGTGCCCATGCGGCCAAGCGGGATCGCACGCAGCGCGCCCTCGAGCCGGTCGGGATGGTCGACGGTGACCTTGGTCAGCTTGGTGTCGACCAGGCCGGGCGCCAGGCCCACCACACGCACGCCATCGCGCGCCCAGGCTTCGCCCAGCGTCTTGGTCAGGCTGACCGCCCCGGCCTTTGACGCCGCATAGGCCGGGTTGCCCCGGTTCGAGGTAAAGCCGGAGACCGAGCTGACGATGATGATCACACCCTGGCGGTCGGCCAGCGCGTCGTGGAAGCGCATGGCGCAGGCCATGAGGCTGTCGAGATTGACCGCCATCACCTTGTCCCACCCCTCCGGCTCGAATTCGCCGCGCTGATAGACCACCGTCCCCTGGCAGAGGACCAGCACGTCCAGGGCGTCGGGGCCGGAGGCGTCGGCGACCTGTTCGCGGTCGGCGACATCGACCTGCTGATAGGCCAGGCCGTTGAGGTCGCAGCCCTCGGACCCTTCGTAGTCATGGGCCGTCGGGCGCGTGCCCCAGACGTGGACCGCGGCGCCGTGGTCGAGGAAGGCGTGGGCGATGCAGTTGCCGATACCGCTGGAGCCGCCCACCACCAGGACGCCCTTGCCACTGAAATCGAGCTCGTTCATGGGCCGCTTCCTCCAGCCACGATGCTGGCACGGCGGGCGGTGGCGTCAATGGTGGTGAGCATGAGGCAGTACGCATGCGGCGCCGAGCACGGGGTTCCTCAAAGTCACCCTTGCCTTGATCCGAACGGGGGGGATCATGGTGGCCGTGAGGGAGAGCGGCGCGATGCCCGAATTCAGAACAGTTGACGCCGGCGCGGCGCGGATCCGGGTGGCCGTCGAGGGCCAGGGCCCGCTGGTGCTGATGGTGCACGGGTTCCCGGAGAGCTGGTTCTCGTGGCGACATCAGCTGGGACCGATCGCGGCCGCCGGTTTCACCGCCGCGGCCATCGATGTGCGCGGCTACGGCGGCTCGGACAAGCCGGGCGACATCGCCGCCTATGACATGCAAAGCCTGACCGCCGATGTGGCGGGAGTAGCCAAGGTGTTACAGCCGGACGCCCCGGCGATCCTGATCGGTCACGACTGGGGCGCGCCCATCGTCTGGAACTCGGCGCTCTCGCGGCCGCAGGCCTTCCGTGCGGTCGCCGGCCTGTCGGTGCCGTTCTCCGGCGTGCCGAGCCGACCATTCAGCGAGATCTTCACCGAGGCGTTCACCGCCAAGGGACATTTCTTCTATCAGGCGTGGTTCCAGAATGTGGGTGCGCCGGAAGCCGAGGCGCAAGCCGATGTGCGGGGCTTCCTGCGCAAGTTCTACTACGGCATCTGCGGCGACGCGCCCGACGGAACCTGGCCGCAGAAAAAGCACGGCGCGACCCTGCTGGAGGGGATGGTCGATCCGCGGATTTTCCCCGCCTGGATGACGCCGGAGGATCTCGACTACTACGTCGGCGAGTTCACAGCCTCGGGATTTTTCGGGCCGATCAGCCGCTATCGCAATCACGAGCGCGACTTCGCCTGGCTGCAACAGTTCCAGGGTCGCAAGCTGGAGATGCCGACCCTGTTGATCGGCGGCGACCGCGACCCGGCGTTCAATGGCTTCGGGCGGATCGCCGATCCCGGCGCGATGATGGCCCAGCACGTCACCGATCTGCGTGGCGTCCACATCCTGCCCGGCTGTGGCCACTGGACCCAGCAGGAGCGGCCCGAAGATGTGAATGCGTTGCTGCTTCCGTGGCTTGCGAGCCTGACGTGATCCATCTTTACCACTGCACCGATGCGCGCTCGTTCCGGCCCCTGTGGGCGCTGGAGGAACTGGGGCTCGACTACGAGCTCACCGTCATGCCCTTCCCGCCGCGCTATCGGGCGAAGGACTTCATGGCGGTCAATCCGCTGGGCACCATTCCGGCGCTGGTCGATGGCGCGACGTTCATGACCGAGTCCGCGGCGATCGTGGAATATCTGGTCACCCGCTATGGGCCGAGCCCGCTGGCGGTGGCGGTGGACGATCCGGCCTATGGCGCCTGGCTGAACGGGCTGCATTTCGGCGAGGCGACGCTGACCTTTCCGCAGACCTTGGTGCTGCGCTATCGCCGGTTCGAGCCGGGCAAGGCCGAGGTGGTGGCCGACGACTACGCCAAGTGGTTCCTGGCCAGGCTGCGGGCGGTGGACCGGGCGCTCGACGCGGGCGACTGGCTGTGCGCGGGCCGCTTCACGGCCGCCGACATCTCGGTGGGCTATGCGCTGTTGCTGGCCGCCCAGCTCGGCCTCGACGCCGAGTTTACCCCGGCCATCGCCGCCTATTGGGCGCGGCTGCAGGCCCGTCCCGGATTCCAGGCCGCCAAGGCTTCGCAGCTTCGCCACGCGCCGCCCGGCGCGGAGACGTCGCCCATATGAGGACCCGCGCATGATCAGGCTCTATGAAACCCCGCTCTCGCCCTACGCGCAGAAGGTCAAGATCGCGATGCGCGAGAAGGGGCTGGCGTTCGAAGCCATCCTGCCCAGCGGGCTCGGCGCGGGCGGCGCCCAGGGCGACTTCGTGGCGGCAAGCCCACGGGCCGAAGTGCCGGCCCTCGTCGACGGCGCGGTCAGCGTGTTCGATTCGACCGTCATCCTGGAATATCTGGAGGACGCCTACCCCGATCCGCCGATGCTGCCCGCCTCGGCCGGCGAGCGGGCGCGCGTGCGCATGCTCGAAGAGGTGATGGACACCCATTACGAGGCGATCAACTGGGGCCTGGCGGAACTGCGCTGGTTCAAGCGCGCGGAGGGCGAGCTGGCCCAGGCCATCGAGGCGGCGGCGAAGCGCCAGACCGAGGGCATCTTCGCCTGGCTGGAGCGTCAGCTGGGCGCGCGTACCTGGTTCAATGGCGAGACCTTCGGCTGGGGCGACCTGGCGGTGGTTCCCTTCGTCAACGGGTCGGCGGGCAACGGCCTTCGCCCGGCCGAAGGCTCCAGGCTCACCGACTGGCTGGCGCGCGCCAATGGCCGGGCCTCGGTGATCGCCACCGTCGATGAGGTGCGAGCCTCGGTCCGCAACGCCACCATGAGCAACGTTGCCGAGCTGGTGGAAAAAGGGCTGTTCAAACGCGAATACCGCGACCATCGCCTGGAATGGATGATCAAGTCCGGCGGCCTGGACGTCGTGCTGAAGGGCCTGGAACGCGACAACATCCGCTTCTCGCCGCAGTTCAACTAGCGCCTGCGGCTCTTAAGCCGGCGCCGCCACCCCAAATTGCGTCACCTCGGACGGCCTGCAAGGCCAATCCGGGGACCCAGGAAGTTCATGCCGTGCGGTAGCTCTGGCTCCCGCCGCCGAGGGCAGGGTCAGCGAGATGGCCTCAAGGACCAGCGGATCGAAAGCTTCGGACAAACCAGGGCCTCGGAGTTTGAACGATGGGAGCGGCACCCTAGATAGGGCGGCGCATGGCCGGTACACGACCCCTCCCGATTTCCCGCCGAGTCCTGTTCTCGGCAGGCCTGCTGGCGTTGCCGGGGCAGGCGCTGGCGGCGTGCGGCCAGATTGTCACGATCCTCGGCGACTCGATCACC